>JAKMFF010000210.1 GCA_022425585.1 Candidatus Poseidoniaceae archaeon | reverse complement strand
GTCAACAGGAACTGTAGCGCCGTAAGTGATTCTGTTGATTTGAGCCTCAACCCTTGAGCGAGCGACTAGTTGCCTTGCATCTGCCATCAATCCTGATGTTGCAACACCAACATGGTTGTCAATTTTGAACATTTTTTCAATAGATTCAGGGATAATTAATCGGCTGATGATTCTTTTGTCACAAACTAGAACTACGCCATCTTTGAATTTTAGTCCTGCCGTAGTCGTACCACGTTTTACTGATTCTCTTGCGTATTCAACTTGGAATAATCTTCCGTCAGGGCTGAATGTCGTGATTCCATGATCATATCCTCTTCCACTTGGTTGCATCTTCTCACCTATCTAATCCTCGAGTCGACACTTTATGAGCATGAGGGTAACTTACCTCTGTGTCTAGTCGAAGTAATAGCCCATTTTCTGCGACCCATATAACTCCTACGAATAGATAATCAATTTCATCAGTAGTTAGTTTCTGGAGTGTAATATGCGAGTAGCAATTCTTTCATCAGGTGGTAAGGATTCTTCTGCGGCATGGTGGTGGGCAAAGTGCCGAGGTTGGGAGGTTACTCACCTAGTGACAATGATTGTTGAAGGCAAAGATTCTATGATGTTTCAAATTCCAGGAACTGAAATAGTCGGTCACCAAGCAAAATTATCTGGCACGACATGGGTGCCAATTAAAACTCAAGGAATTGAAGATTTAGAAGTCGATGAACTGGAGCAATCCCTATCTCAATTATCAATTGACGGTTTGGTTTGTGGTGCTCTACGTTCAGATTATCAAAAAAGCCGAATAGAACGCATGTGTCATCGATTGGGAATTATTAGCTACACTCCTCTTTGGCATCAATCGTCACTGGGTCACATTACTGGATTAGTGGAACACGGTTTTGGAGTAGTTATCACAAGTGTAGCATGCGATGTACTTGATGAATCATGGTTAGGTGAGCTCTTAACAGAACAATCGTTGACCAAACTAATTGAGTTGTCAAATAAGTTTAGGTTCAATGTTGACGGTGAGGGTGGTGAATATGAAACTCTAATTACATATGGGCCTCACTTTTCAGGCTCGATAAAAATTGAGGGTGAAAAACAGTGGTTAGGTCGTAGAGGCCAGTACAAAATCAACAAAATTTCAAATTCACTTGATGGCTTCTCTGGCTAATTGAACACACTCATCAACAATTTCTCCAGACACACCGATGTGATTCATAGGGTCGAACATTTCTTCTAATTCCTCAGCAGAAAATGCAGCAGCAATAGCAGGTGTTCTGCTACAAATATCGATCAGCTCAATTTTTTTGTCAACGGCTTCAAACGATGCTGCTCTTAATATTTCATGGGCTTCATCTCTGGGAATGCCATGTTCAACTAGTTCAATCATTACCTTCTCAGCCATCACTAGTCCACGCTGTGATTTGATGTTCTCCATACAACGCTCAGCATCAACCCACATATTCTTCAAAACATCAGTCGTTTTGGCCATGACGTCATCACATAGGGCTGAAGCATGGGAGAGAGTAAATCTTTCACTAGATGAATTAGCCAAATCTCTTTCGTGCCATAGAAGGGCATTTTCGTAAGTTGGTATGATCATAGAACGAACTATTCTGGCAAGTCCGCTAGCATTTTCAGATTTTATGGGGTTTTTCTTGTGCGCCATAGTTGAGGAACCAACTTGTTTCTCAACGTCAAATCCTTCACCAGCCTCAGCAATTTCTGAACGCTGCAAGTTACGTATTTCTTGTAATATCTTTTCACATGTGGTTGCGACATTGGCTAACCATGAGATATATTCTACATATCTATCTCGACCAACAACTTGTGTGGTTGCCAGCGGTACTCCAAGCCCTAAATGGGTCAAAATCAATTCCTGTAACTTTCTAGCATGCACACCTTGTGCTGCACCGGTTCCAACAGCCCCTAGAAATTTACCAACAGCAATTCTCGGGCTTCTTTCATCAAGTCTAATCAATTGTCTTCTTAATTCATCTAGCCATACTGCAGCTTTTAGTCCGAAAGTAATGGGGACAGCGGCTTGACCATGGGTTCTACCTAGCATTACAGTGTCCCTTTCTCGCTCTGCTACTTCAGCACAAATATTGATGAGTCCACATATTCTTGCTCGTAACATAACCATACTGTCTCTCAACTGTAGTCCCACAGCAGTATCGACGATATCATTAGAAGTGGCTCCTAAATGGATACACCAACCAGCATCTCCGGCCGCTTCTGCCATTGCTTTTGTTAATGCCATTATGTCGTGTCTGGTTTCTGCTTCGATTTCTGACACCCGTTCTTTAGTAACCGATGTTGGATTAGAAATCGCTGCTACAGCCTCATAGTCTTCTTTGGAAACTCTGCCGAGTTGCATGTGAGCCCAAATTAGAGCTCTCTCAACTTCTAATTGTCTTTCATGTCTTCCAAGTTCAGACCATATGTGTTTGAACTCTTGCGACCCGTATCGGTAATCTAGTGGACAGAATGCCATGGTTAGGGGTCTTGGACAACATCCTATAACATTTCGATTAGATTTTTATTGTTATTTACTTCGAAAATAGTAAAACACCGCTCAAAAGTTATCATATTACAATAACATGCCAAAATATTGAAACCCTTGTTGACAAATTTAGAGTTAATGTCCGATAAGTCTGTCAATGTGGAGAGTAGAACATCCTCCCAAGATAAGCGATGGACAATAATGGCTGCATTGTTAGGTACAAATACAGCAGTTATGTTATTTCAAGGTATAGAACAGGAATCTAATCCCAAATTTATCAGAGAAATCGCCTTAGCAATAATCGCGGCAACGTTGCCATTTCAAGGTATATACTTCCTTATTTACACATTTTTAATGGAAAATGCCGGTAAGCTTAGCGAAGAGATGAAAGATCGTTTGAATAGGGCCTCAGCGGTCTGTCAACTAGTTGCCTATTTATCCCTGGTTGGGGTCTGTATGATGTGGTATAACATATCTAATTATGTCGGGGTATTTTTCATAATATCTTCATTGTTAGCAATCATATTTATCAGAATTGCCATGAATCCTGCTAGCATTGAGGCAGCGAAAAAAGTGGACTCAACTGAGTAATTTTAAACCCAATCCAGTAACTGTCGCTACGATGAGTAATAATATCATCATAGATACTGGACCATATTGGTTCTTATCATCCATGGCGGTTCCTAGAAAACCATCGCGTGATATGGCATGCTTCAAACTTTCAGCTTCAGCATATTCTCCCTGGGGCTTACGTGGGATTCTCTCTCCCTTTTTTACCACATAATTGGTTTCATTACTGGCCGCTTTCTCGGACTCGGGCATGTTTAGTGGTCTGGGTGATAGGTCAATAGTATTTGCATCATTTAGCCAAAATAGTCATTCACTTTAGCCGTCACACCTACAAACATGCGATGGAATGCTAGTAAGTCTGCTAATCGAATTCATTTAGCAATTGAGGGTAGTTGTGGGGGGACAACTGTTGGTTTACAAATGGCAGCTAACCACATAAGCGAGGGGAGTCGAGTACTTTGGGTTGGTCTAGAGATGCCAAATCCAATAAGGTTCCAGCAGTTATTTGCTCATATATCACCAGTTGCATCTTCCAAATTCCATGCCATGATGATGTCTGGAACCTTGGATAAAGCAGTTGACGCACTCATTTCTGCGGCAAAGAATTTACCTTCTGTCTCGCTAATAATTTTAGATGACTGGTGCGACAACAGCGGTAAAATTTCTAAAAAATATTTGAGTGAAATTCAACGGTGTTCTGATTATGTTAGTAAAGATATCAAGATAATTCTAATCAGTAAAGGGACAGTTGATGCTAGCGGAAAGAAAACTGGTGCGATATTTGCCCGTAGTGAAAATTATTTTCGAGAAAATGGTTTCGAAATTTGGACATTGTCCAAAAGCAAAGATGGGCACTGTAGAGATCTAGTAACTAGTGAAGTAGTAACTAAATTGAAGATTGTAGACGAAGGAATGGAATTAGTTTCTTAATCATCTATTTCGCCTAATAATTCAGCCATTTCTTCTAGAGCGTCATCATCGGGTTCCTCAAATGCTGTAGGGTCCTTGGCCCCACCACCCATTTGATCCGAACCAGCTACTTTAGGGGCATTCTCCTCAACAGAAGACTTACGGTTATGTTTCGCCTGATTTATTATGAAATATATCATAACAAAAAATGAAATAATGAAAATAAAGTATGCAATATTTTTGGTAGTTGATTCATCAACCATGTTATCACTAAAGGGGTTTGATTATTGTACCTTCCCCCTTAGGCTTAATTGTTATATTTAGTTCCAATCTAATGGTCGAGATAAATGCCTTCTAGCATCAATCGGTGGTTGAAGCCAGTCTTTCGAAGGAGGTGATCTTTCAATCTCAAGCCATAAAGTTTGAGAGGTCCTTCGGCATTTAGGACATCTTACTGGTTGATTATTGCCCATTGATTTCATAGTTACTTGACAGTCTTGACATAATGGGCGTTTACGTTTTGGTGCGGCAACTAAAACCCTCATTTTTTCTAAATGAATAGAACCATCGGGACTTTTCAAACCGTTAAATTCAATCTTGTCGCCTTTTTCCAGCCATTGAGATAAGAGTTTAATCTCTCCAGATTCAGCAAATGCCAATAATTTGCCATTATCTTTTGTTTCAATAACAACAGTCCCTCTCTTCAAAATACTAGTGTTGGTCACGACATCGGTTTTATTATCTGCTAGATGATCATCTGTTGCTTGATTCGTCTGAAATACTATGTATCCTTCTGCTTGTTCAGTATTTACCGCATCAAGTAGCAATTGACAATTTTTTTCCGCAGCAGCCATTGTTTTGGCTCTTAATCCAAATAATACCGGGCAATTACCTCTTGGAGCAATTAAAATATTATTTGACCTAACATCTCTAGACATGAAAGTCTCAGGGTCATTATCAACCACTGCTAAAGCAGACATATCAATCTCTCGCTTTTTACGACCAGTAATCGCTTCGCTAGTGCGCCATGATATTGCTTCAAATGTATGGTTGAGACCTGGCCAAATGACGGCAGCAGATGCTCCAATTATACCATGTCCACCCCAAGAGAAATCTGCTTTAGGTGCCTGTTGTTTGGTGACTTCTTTAGTCACAGCAGACCAATAAAATTCAGCTTTTGGCTGTCTGTTAAACCACACCATTCCGGGGTCAGTAGGGTACTGTTTTCTTTGATAGTCTTTGGAAGTAGATATATTGTCCTTGAGTGGCAGTATTTTTTCATTCCACCAATCTTCTAGAAATTGTATCAATTCTTCTTCATTGTCATCGGTTATAATTTCGATTGCAACTGCGGCATTCCCGCGTGTTCTTTGTGCAGCATATGGCCACAATCTAACTAATCTTGGGTTTTGGTAGGAAAATTGTGGTGGTAAATTACTAATCAATTGGTACAGTGTGTGTGTTGTACAACCTCCATTAATATGGTCTGTATCATCAATTCCTAGCCAGCCCATATTCTCACCTCACTGGTTGGAAAAAATCTCCGTTGTCCTGCGGGTCTAGCAATCTTTCTTTTACTTCGATAATGCCAATATCTGCTCTAACCTTGAATAGTCTGGCGCCAAAACCCCAACCTGCACCTAAATCACTTTTCCTGTCC
>JAKMFF010000194.1 GCA_022425585.1 Candidatus Poseidoniaceae archaeon | reverse complement strand
GCAATACTTGCCAATGGCGACAGGGTAGATCCTGTCAGATTGTTCACAACAGCAGGCACAGGACAAATCCCTGTGGTAATGGTCATTGATGAAGCGGGCTACATAATCGAACGACAAGCCACAGGCTCACCTACAGATAAATGGGACTCATTTGATTCTGTAGTTGAAGAAGCAATATCTGGTCCAGTAAGTGATACCGTTGATCTAAGAATCGGCTGGGAGGAACCCTCTACTTCTTACGTTGCAGTGTTTGTGTTGGGTATGATTCTGTCAATCTTGGTGTATTTCTCGCCGTGTGCATTCCCAGTTCTGCCAGGTTTCATCTCCTATTATCTCTCATTGGGTGCAAGAGAAGATGAGTTAATTGAAGCTGGCAAACTGAAAACCAAAATGCCCAGTCCGTTAGTAATTGGCTCACTTTCAGGCCTAGGAATGTGGACATTTTTCCTCTTTATTGGCATAATTGCTGTGGTAATGGGAGAAGCGTTTCAGAAATCTGGATTAGTTCACTACATTGCTGTTGGAATCGCTATATTGCTGATAATTCTTGGCTCAATGATGTTACTTGGTATAACCTCACATGTGATGGGCTTTGTACAAAAATTCGTAGATCGATATAGCACAACAGAGGATGACGATGTCTTCACCCCTAGGCGCAACATGTATCTGTACGGAATTGGTTATGCCGCGGCATCAATTGATTGTACTGCTGCTGCAGTATTGCCATTTGTGCTTTATCTTGGCACCCTTAGCGGGGCTGCGATAACTCTTGGAATAAGTGGCTTAATGCTTGGTTTGTTGATTTTGATGATTGCCGTAACTATGATGGTTGGTCTTGGACGTCAAGTCATGATAAATTTCCTCAGAAGAGCAACAGGGACAATCAAACTTGTTGGTTCATGGATGATGATTATGGCTGGGATAAGTTTGACTTTGTATCTAACTAATCGGGATGCGGTAAGTGCGGTATTTGGCTAATTCACAGATGGTTGAATAACTCAACAATCACCTGATCGTGACATCTATCCAAGGCTGGTGTTATCCAGTACTTCCATGCCGAGAAACCAACAATTAGTGCTGAAATTGCATCCCATACGTAATGCTGTTTTGTGGTAGTAATGGAAATAACTAGTAGCAACCAAGCAAACCATAATCCTCCAAGAAGTATTTTTGCCCTTGTACCATCATCGTTAAACCACCGGTGAACGATTAAAACTACTAGCATGCTTTGAACTATGTGTAGTGAAGGCCAAGCATTCCATGGATTATCAACACCATACAATAACTCAAACCAAGCATGCCAAATTCCTAGATCTGTATCCAATACAGAATCTCGAAGGTCTACTTCGGCAGGTAATACGAGGAATATAACAAAAATCATCAGGGTTAAGATTAGTAAGATTTGGTGAAAAATAATTACTTCTCTTTGGGTCTGTTCATTTTTCATGCCAAATAATCCAGCCATTGGGTAATAGAAATATAGCGTGTAATATGGAAGAATCATCCATGGAATTACTGGAATCATCGAATCCAATCTGGTCTCGGGATCAAACGCAGTCCAGTCGCGCCATTCTGAAAAATAATTAATCACTAAATATCCTAAGCCCAATCCTAAGACTACCATAAAAAGCAACGCTAATGGGAGGCGTAGTCCGTTGAAAGCGTGACGGTTTTGCCAATGGCTACTCCATAACTTCCATGGTTTTGACCCCCAGCGGATGGACATTGTATCGCCATTTCGGGTTTGTTAATTAACAGTCTGTACGATTAGAGAGTAGTTCCACAGTGCGGGCAGGCTTTCCAGTTTGGCATAATTTGCTTTGAGCAGGATGGGCAAATGGAATTATTAGCGTTGTTCTCTGTGATATCTTTTAACTCTGCGCCTGGACCATCTACTGCTTTTTGAGCGGTTTGTTGTCGCAAGAATTCCTGCATAACTTCCGGTGTTAATGCATCATTTTGAGCGGCCATTTCCATCATTTTCACTTGCAATTCATTTTGCTTATCCATGCGTTTATTTTGATGTTCTTGGGTTTGAGCAATTCGATCACGCTTTTTTGCTTGAACCTGTTCAAATAATGCCATAGCTTGCTCAGTTTTGTGTGAGGATTCTTTCAATCGAAGATCTAATTTTCCTTCATCACGCTTTAATTCAGCTTCCCAGCGTGCTTCTTGCTTTCGTAAATCCTTTAATTCACTCTGTAATTCAACAGTAACTTTTCCTGCCGCTTCAGCTTTTTGAATATTCAATTCACATTCGATTCTTCTCAACATTGCAGCTTCTCGTATAGCAATTCTTTCCATTAGTGCTTCAGCATGGGCTCCTTCAGTTTGCGTAGCAGCAGATAGTTCAGCATTCAGTTGAGTAATTTTTTCATTATCAGTTTGATTTGCAGTAAGAAAAGCCTTCAGTAAAGTAAAGCCAAGGGTCGAAAGGGTTGAGCGTAATTCGACCTCTGTTCGCATCTCAAATTTATCTTGAAAAGCAGCACTTCGCAAATCTTCATCGCTTGAACACTCTGCAAGCGATGGATTTATTACTCGCATCATTAATTCATTGTGTAATACCTCTGCTAGCCGTTTTCTATCCAAAACTGGTGCACTATTGGCAAACATGTTGAGTAATTTAGGGATGTCATCATCTCGTAACTGAACCCGCACATTGGCAAATCCAGAAACTTTGCTACCATTTGGAAGGTTAGCGGAAAATGGAATTGATATATCGGCAGGTCCAGTCATGGCAAATAGTAATCTTCTATCCTTAGCAGTGACTCCCATCATTTCGCCCAAAAACCGATTAAATCCGCCTGCGATGTTACCAACTATCTTCTCAGTTAGAATATCACCAATTCGACCATCAACGATAAACACACACGCTTCGTTTGGCTTCAAAACTACTTCTTGCGCCTTCCACGTATTGATATTATTAGCATCCAATAATCTTGCAATTATGTTAGGGTTGTCTCTCCATCTAAATCTGTTACTCATTTCATCATCTCATTTGGCTTTTTGACGTAGACCACCCAGAATCTTAGCCCGTGAATTGTAAAATCCACGACAACTAGTAATCATCTGTTGGCACTGTTGAATAAAATTCTTAACATCTTCATCTGGTTTACTTGTACTAAATGCATGCTCTGCACTATTGGAAATATTGATTGCCTTAGTAACCATTTCAATAACATCGTGGTCATGTTTGATTAATTTTTTCAAATCAGAAACTTTTGCTGACCTTGACCCCGAAAAGAATGCATGATTCATTCCAGTTGTCGATTTGTCCACATCTTCAATCATCGAGTCAATTTCAGAAGCGGCTAATTTAGCAACTTTGGCTAGTGGCATATTATTGGCTTTGAAGGCGAGATCTTGGATGTTAGAAATATGGTTCCTTGCCCTAGTTCCGGCTCGCTTAATTTCATCGCGAATTAGTTTATCAGCTTCCCGACGCTTGCCTTTAGTATATCCCTCATAACTCGAGAGCACTAATTGGATACCTCTCACGTAAGGTAATACTTCTATGGGTACGGCAGGCATCGCTCTCATGTATTCTTTGTCACTGGTCGTTATTATTGCTTCCGTTAGTAGATTCACAAATATTTGACCAATCAAGAATTCTATCAGCGACAATATTTGCCTCATCTTTGTCATGAGTGACATGAATAGCACTGATGTTTTGTTGTTTGATTAAATCTCTAATTTCCTTGGCCAAATCTCTGCGTGCATCGACATCTAGTGAAGACAGTGGCTCGTCTAGCAGTAATAATTTTGGCTTGGCTAATAATGCTCTAGCGAGAACAACTCTTTGAGCTTCACCACCAGATAATGTCGTGACTTTCCGCTTAGCAAATCCGCTTAATTTGACTAATTCTAGGGACTCATCGACTAATTGGTCTTTCATGACTTTAGATAATTTTTCATTATTTCCTAGAAGGATATTTTTTGCGACATTCAAATGCGGATATAAAATTGGCTTTTGAAAAATAAATCCAACAAAACCACTTACCTCTTTCGCAATAGTAATTTCACCAACACCGCTTGATTCTAGACCAGATATCATCCTTAGCAAGGTGGTTTTGCCACAGCCACTAGGTCCTAAAAGGGATACTATTTCCCCTATCTTTAGTGTTAAATTCATATCCTGAAATAATATTTCGCCACCCAAGGTTTTTTGTTCGATTGAAATTTCTACTACGTTGTTATTGTTACTCATTAAAATCCACTCCCTTCTCCATTATCTCGGAACCTTTCTGCTATGAAAAATAAGATGAATGTCAACAGCATCAAAACCGTCGCTGCGGCCATCGCCATTGGTTGAATCAATGGATTAAATTTAGGTTGGCTCATTAATTGGTCAATTAGTACAGACAAAGTATCCCAAGATCCAGACCTAACTAAAATCCACGAAGCGCCAAATTCACCTAATGAAAACGCCATGGTTAATGCTCCTGCTACCACAAGAGGGGCTCTAAGGAATGCGACTTTACCATGCCACCATGCTTTAATTGGACTCATGCCAAGCATAATCGCCTGTTCATAGAATGATGAATCAATGGATCGCAAAGCAGGCAGAATTATTCTGATGACAAATGGGGTGGTAATAATTATGTGAGGTATTGCTGGTATAATGGCCCAACCAAATAAACCAGGTGACCACTTCAATAAGCCAAGTAAAATTCCAAGGCCGATCATTACCGCTGAAAGAGCCAAAGGAATCATCGTAGCAAATTCGACAACTTTAGCAGTAGTAGCCTTTCGTTCTTGTTCTAAACGATTTATACATGATGAAATTATCCAACCTATTGGTAAAGCAAATGCAACTGTGATTAAGCAATATATCAGAGAATTAGACAAGGCATCTGGTATTGCTGTTGTGGAATAATCACCCGACCATGCCTCACTCCAAGCTTCAGTCGAGTAGCTAAATTCACCAGTGG
>JAKMFF010000173.1 GCA_022425585.1 Candidatus Poseidoniaceae archaeon | reverse complement strand
ACAATAAATAGTGTTTGTCTAGAACGTTGAATACAATTACATTTGATTCACTTATGACTTTTTTTAACCGAAGAATATGTAATGGCATCATCTCAGCAACACCCATGGGCAAGTTACTAATTACCGGCGGAGCCGGTTTTATTGGCAGTAATTTGGCAAAAATAACCCATCAACAAGGATGGGATGTTACGATCCTGGACAACCTTTCCACTGGCCTACAGTCAACCGCCAATGAACTAGAAAATCTTGGCATCAAGGTCATAATCGGCGATATCCGAGATCAAGGATTACTGCACAACTCTTTGACAGGATTTACCGCAGTAGTACATTTAGCTGCACAAGTTTCAGTACCAGTTTCGGTAAAAAACCCTGAAGAAACTATGGAGATAAATGTCAAAGGCACGCAAAATGTTATTCAAGCCTGTTTGGAAAATGATGTTCGCCGTTTAGTCATGGCTTCAAGCGCCGCAGTTTACGGCGAAGCCGACAATCTTCCTTTGAAAGAAGAAGATGCAGGGCATGTTCTTTCACCGTATGCAGATTCTAAATGGGCCAATGAACAACAAATATTTCATGCAAGGCAACAGGGTTTGCAAGCAACTGCGTTAAGATTCTTCAACGTTTATGGTGCTGGACAGCGCCCTGACGGGGCTTATGCAGCAGTTATTCCAAAATTTGCTGACATGATGGCCAAAGGAGTTGCACCTAAGATTAATGGAGATGGACTACATACTCGTGATTTTGTTCATGTTGGCGATGTTTGTAATGCGATAATGACACTGATTGATGGTAAATGGAAGGCGGAGCAACACCATGTCTACAATGTTGCAACACAAACCAAAATCACTTTGCTGGATTTGGTTGCAGAAATTAATGAATCTTTGACCAACTTAGTTTCAGATTTTAAACCACTTGTCCCAACACATGGCCCAGAAAGAATTGGCGATATACGTCATTCAATGGCTAGTATTACGCGAATATCAACTACGTTAGATTGGGTGCCATCCAAGGATTTCAAGCAAGGAATCCATGAACTTGTTTTGGAAAGAATAAATTTGATGTGATGAAAGTTATGAATGTGCTTTGGTTTTCCGGAAGACATTTCGATGATTTATGTGCAACAACACAGAAATCACTAGCCAAAGGATTAGTCAACAAAGGGCATGAATTGACATTTGTAAACCCAGACCCAAACGGCTCACATGAAGGCTATCCATGGACACACCAAGGACTTCCAATAAAATCATTACCCGGCCTTAAATCTCTATCAGTTGGTCGCAAAATGAGCCATTGGTTGAAACAAAACCAGCCAAATCCTGATACTATTGCCATCTTAGATTGGCGAATAGCCAATAAGTTGGCACCACAACTTGATAAATTTAGCATTCCATGGATTTTGATGGATAGAAGTCCACCTGCGGACGGAAATATACTGTCTAGATTACAATGGTATTTTTGGAAACGAAGTTGGAATATGGTGAAAAAGCGGCCAGATGGCGTCGGATGTGTAGTTTCTAATTCGCATAAAGAATTCATCATCAACAAGTTGAGTATCGAAGAGAAAAAGCTCATACCGATTCCGGCCGGGGTTGATTTAGAATTGTTCAAGGTTGGCGACAAAAAGCCATCATTACAACTTAGTTATCATGGCAGAGTTGATAAAAATAGAGGACTGATGGAGTTAATCAAAATCCATTCACAACTGCTGAAAGAAGGTCTAGATGTAACTCTTAATATCCACGGTAAAGGCAATTCTAGGCCGATTATTCAAAATTATCAATCAGAGAAAGTGAATATCACAGATTCACTTGAAACAGCTAAATTAGCTAAATTGTCATCTAGTTATGATATCGGATTCTTGCCAATGCCCAACCGTAAAGTTTGGCGCCTTGCTAGTCCACTCAAGCGCTCAGAGTATCTTGCTAGTGGTATGATTGTACTAGGTATTGATCATTCAGGGCATCAAATTGAAGATTCTGGTGACTGGCTACAATTATTTGACGAGGATAATTTTGTTGAAAGTTCAGTAAGAGTAATCAAGAATCTTGAAACTACCAAATTAAGAGAATTACAAAAAGGTGCAAGGTTATTTGCCGAATCAACTCTTGATTGGTCAAAAAGTGTTGACATATTAGATGGATTGCTATCAAAACAATCTTGATTACCTTTGACTA
>JAKMFF010000153.1 GCA_022425585.1 Candidatus Poseidoniaceae archaeon | reverse complement strand
ACGATAGCAGAGTCAACATTATGACAATTCCATAAACTCTAATACGCCACCAGTTGGCGTTACTTGAATCCATATTTCCACTTAAACCAGAGGCAATCATTACTGAAGTTGCAAACACTACAATTGTTTCCATCCATATTATTGCGGTGGAAAAACTGATTAAATTTATGACGTCATATTTAGCTACGAAGCCATAATCTGATTGTATTGAATGTCCAAGAGAAAATAGGTTTGGCAAAGCAATGAATAATGTCAAGTATGATGTTACAAGGAATATTAATGGGGCTAAAATTACGGTTATTCTGAACAACTTTTGCTCACTACTAGTCAAACCAGGTTTAGCAAATGACCAAAATTGTTGGCTCATTAATGGCATTATTGTGGCAAATCCTAGTATTGCAGAAGCAAGCCATCTCAATTCCGACCATTTCTCAGGTTGGTATAGATTCAAACATTCAACTTCACAAGGATCTAATTTGATTACCAAAAATTCTAACACAGAATCAATATTTATTAGCCATGGTATTGATACTATTATCCATGCAAAAATAAGTAGTCCAGTACGAGCAAATAATTCTTCAGTGTGAGATTGGAGACGAATATTTGAGTCTGTACCCAAATGGATTGTCAGAACATCACCTTCAAATTAAATCTGTATATTGTTTTGGAGCTCTTGCCTGAACTACTGTTCGATATACGCCAAAAATAGCCCATAGCATCAGCATACCTGTAATCATTATTACTCCCCATGCTTGTGATGAGTCTAATGCCCAAGCAAATAACAAGATTGTAACTATACTCAAAAACCCTCTTCTAACGCCTTGTGGAACGGCTAGACTCATGTCTAAGTGTGGCGGCCCTCCACCGAATTTACGTTCGTAAAATTCACCCTGTACAACCGCACCTAGGATAATTATTGCCAGAGTAGTCCAGTAAAACAAATTTCCATTGTTGAAAAAATCCTCCGCAATACCTTCTTGTCGCTCAGCCTCTAAGGCAGCAGGGTCCTCTACTGCGACAAATAATGAATCATAATCTCCAACGCTTATTGTTCTAAGGTCACGGTTTGCTTCGTCATCTTCGTAAGTAGTATCAGGGGCGCTAATAGAGAATGATAGTATATTCCACAAATCTCCGCCATCAAATTGACCATTTCCATTTACCGCATTACCAACTAACTGGAATGCGACACTTCCTATATCTTCGGTAGGAGCAGTCCAGCTAACTGCCCAATTATTGCCGACTTCTGATTGTGATAATGCTCCTGGCTCATCATCAACAGTCTTACTCCCTTCACCAGGTGTTAACGTTCCGCTATTGTAATCCCATAGCATGTAGCCGCCATCGTCATTACTTGCGTGCTGCAAATTGATGGTAAAATCATAAGTCGCTCCCAAGGAATATGATCTTGGAACTCCAGAAATGGATACTAATACTTCGGTTGATGGTGCACCATCACCGTGACATGTACAACCTGTTTCAACAACTCTGTCACCACCATTTAACCATGGTGGGCCATTGGGATTAGCGACAACAGGAGCAATAAGTAATAGTGCCAAAATGGCAATCACAGTCCTTGGTTTTAGCCTAATCACCGTCTCACCTACTTTTTGGAAAAATTGCACACCTTTGAACATTGCCTTAAATCAAATCAAAAAACAAGCATCATGATTCTTTAACTGCGTTATTCAGAGATGTCATCATTTTCTTTCCATCACCAAACATCATCATGGTTTTATCCATGTAAAAGAGATCATTGTCAACCCCAGCATAGCCTACGGACAAAGACCTCTTGATGATAACTACGGTTCTTGCCTGGTCAGCATCAATAATTGGCATACCTGCAAGTGGTCCTTCACCTGTTCTAGCAGCAGGATTTGTGGTATCGTTTGCGCCAATTACTAATGCTACATCGCAATCTGGGAATTCAGAATTAATCTCGTCCATTTCAATCAATTGTTCATATGGAACATTTGCTTCAGCTAATAGGACATTCATATGGCCTGGCATCCTACCTGCAACCGGGTGAATCGCATAACTGACTTCAGTATCGTACTTTTCAGAGATTAGATCAGCAAATTCCTTGACTTGGTGTTGACATTGAGATACCGCCATGCCATATCCGGGGACAATAATGACTTTTTGAGCACCATCTAGCATCATTGCAACTTCATCTGCATCGGAACCAACTTTAGTTCTAGTAAGAGAGGCTTTTTCGCCACCTCCACCAAACGATTTGAATAATACGTCGGGCAATGTTCTATTCATTGCCTTACACATTATGAAGGTGAGAATTAGTCCTGATGCGCCAACCAGAGAACCAGCAACTATCAGTACTGAATTCCCGATAATGAAGCCAGTAAATGCGGCTGCAATTCCTGATAATGAATTGAGCAGAGAAACTACCACTGGCATATCTGCTCCACCAATTGGTAATACGAGCAAAATTCCTAGTATCGAAGAAACTGCAATTAGTGCGAAGATGACGTTCTTGTCAGTAGGATTGTCGATATTGTAGTAGATTAGACCAAATGCACTTACTATTAGAAGAACTTTGACAACATTCAACCAACTTGGACCCCATGTTGGAGTCTTAATCCATTTCCCAAATACCTCTATGCCGCCTTTTAGTTTGAACATAGCCAAAAGGGAACCAGTCAGAGTCATCCAGCCAACCAATGCTGATAATCCAGCAGCGACAACAGTTACTGTTAGTTCCAGTCCACTTGGAAGGTTTGCTCCTTCTATGTACCTCCATGACTCAGACAATGCCACTAGTGCTGATGCTGCACCGCCAAATCCGTTGAACAAAGCAACAAGTTCTGGCATACCAGTCATCTCGACTTTTACAGCCATCCAGTAGCCAATTAGCGAACCAATTACTAATCCAGCAATAATTAATGTCCAGTTTGCTGGGTCGTCTGCTAATTCCATGTCTAATATTGTAGTTAATACTGCAACTAGCATACCTAATGCTCCAAGCTGATTGCCTCTTGGTGCTGTTCTTGGATGGCCTAATTTCTTAAGTCCAAAAATGAAGAGTGCTGCAGCGATTAGATATCCGATGTCAATCCATTCATTGAATTCCATTTCAGGCACCTCTATTTTTCTTGCCAGCAATCATATTCAGCATTCTATTAGTGACAGCAAAACCGCCAACTACGTTAATCATAGCAAGAACTACTGCGATAAATGCCAAAATACCTGATAAATCTGTGTTGCCACCATCATAAGCGACATTTGCCCCAAGTAAAGCACCTACGATACTGATTCCAGAAATTGCATTGGCGCCACTCATTAACGGAGTATGTAATGTTGCTGGAACTTTGGTGATTAGTTCGAAACCTAAGAAAATCGACAATACAAATAGTGTTATGCTTCCAATTAGTAATTCTGGTGTCATTCTAATACCCCCATTAGTCTTGTTTGCTTTTGATGCATTTCTCCATTCATACAAATTAGCACTCCACCCATTCCGTTGACGTAAAAGTCAGAACCTTCAGGTGCACCAAATAATATGTCATCGTCATCAGCAAGCACGATTTCTCCTTCTTTGGCTAAGGAAGTAATAAATGTCGTTAAATTATTTGAATAAAGCATACTTGCTGTATTAGCTATAGTACCTGGAAGGTTGGAGGTTCCAACAATTATTACACCATTTTCGGTAACGTGAATTTCTCCGACCTTTGTATCTTGGCAATTCCCGCCAACATCGGCATTCATGTCAACTATAACAGCCCCAGATTTGAATGTCTTTACTGCGTCGCTGGGCACGGTAATCGGGGCTGGTCTTCCGAATATTCTAGCAGTAGTAATGATGATATCGGCGTCTTTGGCAACTCCGCACACTGTTTCGTTAACTTTCTGAATAAATTCAGGAGTCAATGGCTTAGCGTATCCAG
>JAKMFF010000143.1 GCA_022425585.1 Candidatus Poseidoniaceae archaeon | reverse complement strand
GCATTGAGCGACGCCAATGATGAATTAATTTCTTTAATTGAGAATCTGCAGCGTGCAGATCAGGTAGAACCGAATCTTGGCTATCGAGTAATTGAGGCAAATATTTCTACAGATGGTTCACAAAATTACACGATTTATGTCGATGGAAAACTACACACTGAATTACAATTAGATGTTGGACAAGGTGTCACAAATAGCGGTTATGATTCCTGTACTGCTGACGGTAATCAGATGAATCAAAGTGGCCAGATAAGGCTATTTCCCGATACAACTCAGGAAATCAAATGTAGTTTAACAGGGATGATTCCAGATAAATTACACCTGATTGAGGTATATTCTCAAAACGGCCAGGTCATGAGCTTTGAAGCCGTAACCGGGGTTGCTGACCAGCGGCCCGAAGCCGGAGACACCTCGCCAGTTCTGTTTGCCATTGGAGCAATAGTTCTCTCGCTAATAGCCCTGCTTAGTTACGGCCGCTATCGCGACGGTCAACTGGGTCGCACAAATTCACGATTAGCCCATTTCTACATTGCACCGGCAATGTTAGCCTTGGCAATTCTAACATTTTACCCTGTAATGTATGGTTTTTGGCTATCGTTTACCGATGCTGACCAAACCCACTTAGGTGAGCAAGCCTTCATTGGACTGACTAATTTTTGGGAGGTAATAACCGCTTCTGGGTTCATTAGAGTGACGATATTTACCTTGGTTTGGACGGTTGTCAACGTCACTGCCCACATCGGACTCGGATTATTTCTAGCCTTAATTTTGCAGCGTGCAGACCTCAAGGGAAAAACCGCTTATCGAACAATTTTGCTATTGCCTTGGGCGGTACCGTCCTATATTTCGGTCCTAGTTTGGAAAGGTATGTTCCAGCCTGACGGCCTGATTAACGATTTACTCGGCACGGATATCAATTTCTTATCTGATCCAACCGGAGCCCAAATAGTGGTTATTTTGGTAAATATTTGGCTTGGAGTTCCATTTATGATGATGTCAATCAGTGGTGCGTTACAAGCCCTACCAAAGGACATGTATGAGGCTGCTGAGGTTGAAGGTGTTACAGGATGGGAGGCATTTAGACACCTGACCCTGCCCAATCTGAAAAGTGCATTAGTGCCGTTATCTTTGCTTGGATTTATTTGGACTTTCAATATGTTCAACGTCATTTACTTAATGACCGATGGAGGTCCTAATCTCTACTTTGGAGAGCCTGGCCAAACAGATATTTTGATCACTTATGTTTACGATGTTGCCTTTAGAGACGGCGCATATGGTGTTGCAGCAGCTTGGTCAGTGATAATTTTCCTAATGCTTCTGGCATTCTCATGGACTTACATGAAGCAAACTAACGCAACGGAGGCGGCTGCATGATTAGTGAGCGAGTGATTCGTGCTTGGTACATTCCAGCAGAAGTTTTGGCCTTACGACGTTGGCTAGTTGTGGCAACAGTAGTCAATATCGTATTGCTAACTTTTGATTATCTGCGTGGCGACAGCCAAATCTTGCTGCTCGGCCTTTTTGGTTGTACTATTTTAGCGGCTTTACGTAACTTTTTGCCCGCAGCTAACAACTCCAACAAACGTAATATTTCGCTGCTATTATCAGGGGCAATAATCGCCGTTGGTATTTATCGGTTTATGCTGATGCCAATCTCCATGTTTAATTTCTGGCTTTGTGCTTGGATGATAATTCCTGGACTAATCGCACTATTTTGGTTATCAAATCAGGCAGTATCGGTATGGGCAACCCGTGAATTGTCAATTTCTGCTGTTGAATACGGGCTTTCAAGGAACTTCGGATTAAACAAGAAATACCAAAGAATCGGTTCTCATACCACGCTATTACATTTCTCAGTAATCACTTTAATTCCAATAATTTGGATATTTGATATTGCCTTATCCCCGGGGAATGCGCTTGGTGGTGAAATTGGAGACTCCTTTAGCGGTGAGCACTTTTCCAAGATCCTTGAAGGAGACTCCTTTTGGATTTGGTTTAGAAATTCGTTAATTGTTTCAATCGGTACAAGTTTACTTGGATTAGTAATAGCAATCCCTGCTGGATATGCGTTTAGTAGATACAAATTCACCGGGCGAGATGTTTCTATGTTCGCGTTCCTATTAGTGCAAATGTTCCCCGGAATAATTATTTTAGTGCCTTATTTCTTAGTCATGAAAACCCTAGGTTTGCTTAATTCTCATCTTGGACTAATTCTTGCTTATTGTGTAACAGCATTACCATTGTGCGTTTGGATGTTGAAAGGCTTCTTCGATACTGTGCCGCGTGAACTTGAAGAGGCAGCCACTTTAGACGGCTGTAATCAATTCCAAGTCTTCACCAAAGTCGTGCTACCATTATCGATGCCTGCTGTAGCAGTAACTGCTCTGTTTAGTTTCCTTGCTGCTTGGAATGAATTCCTCCTCGCACTGACCTTCAATACCTCCAATGATATGTACACCTTACCGGTTGGCCTTGCTTCATTAATTTCCTCAACCGGTCAAGCATGGGGAGATTTTGCTGCTGCTAGCATTTTGGTTAGCCTGCCAGTAGCGTTGTTGTTTTTATTCTTCCAGAAGTTCCTCATCGAGGGGCTATCTGCAGGTGGAGTGAAAGGGTGATTAAATGGTAAATGTGAGATATAACTCGGTATCAAAGAAATATGATGACGGCTTTGAAGCGGTAAAAGAATTGAATTTAGAAATAAAAGATGGCGAATTTTTGGTATTACTGGGCCCGTCAGGCTGTGGTAAGTCAACAACTCTGCGAATGCTTGCTGGACTAGAAGAAGTTACTAGTGGTGAAATACAAATTGATGATGTGACAGTCAATCATTTGCCACCTGGGGCAAGAGGTTTAGGAATGGTATTCCAATCTTATGCTTTGTACCCACATATGTCAATTGCTGCCAATCTATCGTTTGGTTTGCGCATGGCCAAAGGTGAAGCAAAACTAAGCGGTGATGAAATTAAGGCAAGAGTTCAAGAAGCGGCTGAAATGCTAGACTTAGTTGACCACCTCGATAAAAAACCCAAGGAGTTAAGCGGTGGCCAGCGACAAAGAGTTGCTCTTGGCAGAGCATTAGTCCGTAGGCCAAAAGTGCTGTTGATGGACGAGCCTTTATCGAATTTAGATGCTGAATTAAGACATCAAATGCGCAGCGAGATTCGTAAACTACACGATGAGCTTGGAACTACGACAATTTATGTTACGCACGACCAAATCGAGGCGATGACCTTAGCAGATCGAATTGCCATCCTCGACAAAGGGGTGCTACAGCAACACGATGCGCCCCTAAATGCTTATCATAACCCAGCAAACGAGTTCGTCAAAGGCTTCCTTTGCCAACACATCGATGATTTGGTACAAACAGCAAACAACCTTTTCAAGAAAACAGAATAACCTAGTGGGTGAGGCAGATGCGTAATCAAGTAGTCGTGGCAATCTTATTCCTAACGGTATTATTGTTGCCAATGGTGCCGGTAACGGCAGATAATCCAGATATTGATTATCAAGACGGTCAAACCGTATTTACTTGGTCTGGAACCGCTTCAACAGTTGAATTAATTGGCGAATGGAATTGGAGTGAAACGTCCTCATTATCTGAACAAAACGGTATCTGGTCAACTACTATTTCACTAGATGAAGGAATATATTGCTACAAATTAATCATTGATGGCGAGTATATTTTTGACCCAGCAAACCCGTATCGTGGCTATTGTGACAATATTGAAAATTCTGTTGTTCGAGTCAAGGATTCAATTCGTCCCAATTTTGCTAGCGAAATAATCAATCAGCAACTAATAGTTAGTTTTCTGCCCGGCACTAGTGGGGCAGGACCAGACGGCATTCCAGCTGGCTTAGAAGCGGCTGTTTGGGATGAGACAGCCATGACATGGACGCTGGATTTAGTAGGCTTAGGTGACGGAAAACACACGCTTGACTTGGCAATAACCGATACCAATGGTAATGTTGCCTATGACCATCTAGTGCCGTTTTGGACCGGTCCACAAAGTGATTTCTCGTGGGAAGATTCTTTGATCTACATGATAATGACAGACCGTTATATCAACGGCAACACGAGTAATGACCCCTCACCCACTGGTGCTGCTGCTGGTGCTGATTGGATGGGCGGTGACATTGAAGGAGTCACCAGCAAAATTCAATCTGGCTACTTTGCTGAACTTGGTGTAAATGTTCTATGGCTAACACCACTTAATACCAATGCTCAAGGCACAGGGATTGCTGGTGATGGGCAACATGATGTTGCAGCATATCACGGCTATTGGCCTGTTGAGCCACGACAAGTTGACCCTCGACTTGGCACAGCAGAGCAACTCAAAACGATGGTTGATGCAGCCCATCAATCAGGTATTCGTGTGATGATGGATTATGTTGTTAATCACGTTCATCAAGACCATACCTACTATCAAGATAATCCGGAATGGTTCAACCAAGGATGTTTATGTGGCTCAGCGAATTGCGATTGGACCGAACATCGGCTTGATTGCCAATTCACCTCATACATGCCGGATGTCAACTGGAAAGATCGTAATGCCTCTGAACAATTTATTGAGGACGCATTGTGGTGGCTAGAAGAATTTGATTTTGATGGTGCTAGAATCGATGCGGTAAAACACGTAGAAGATTTAGCAATTACCAATTTAGCGACGAGAATTAACGAGCGTTTTGAAACAGTGGGCACAGATTACTATCTCAAGGGAGAGACTGCAATGGGCTGGTCTGGACATAGCCTTGCGGATAACCAATTTCAATACGACACCATCAATCAGTATATCGGTGAAGATTCACTAGATGGTCAAGCAGATTTTGTCCTCTATCACGCAGTTGTTGACAATGTCTTTACTCAAGGGATTGAAGATTATCAACATCTAGATTATTGGACCAATAGAAGTCAAGATCAGTATGTTGATGGGGCAACAATGGTCCCGTATGTGGGCAGCCATGACGTACCAAGAATCGCTAGTAGAGCAGATGCTGGAACCGGAGATGCTGACAATCAATGGCAAGAAGATGGACTGCCTGGCCAGCCTGGCGATGAGTCTGCCTATCAAGCAGTATTACAAGCATACGGCTGGCTTCTTACAACTCCAGGTGCTCCATTATTGTATTATGGTGATGAATATGGCGAATATGGTGGGGCAGACCCAGATAATCGGCATATGTACCGGAACTTGACGACTTGGAGCCAATTTGAACAATCATTATTCGATAACATTTCACAAATTGGCCAATTACGCGCTGAGTCAATAGCTCTCAAACAGGGCAGTTATTCCACTCGATATGCTAGCCCGGATTTGTTGGTTTACGATATGTCTCACGCCGAACAAAACATGTCAGTCATTCTTAATCGAGGACAATCCACTACTCATCAAGACTTTGATTCGGGCGACGTCGTTAGATTTGGCGAAGCAACGCTATCCTCTACAGGCATCAACATCCCGGGTAACTCAGTTACCATTATCGAATTAGACGGCAATCCTACAATGCCACAAAGAGAGCCAGACAGTCATTGTTTAATCGTCAATAATTTCACTATGAATACGACTTATTTCATTACCTTAGATTTGACAAATACCTGCACTAAGGGCCTTAATTACCCCGGAGTCGAATCATTTGTTGACAATAATTTAGTCACCGGCCTTCCTAATTATAATGAATGGTTCTACATGATTTTCCCTGAAACCTCTTACAATATGTCTTGGCAATTAGCACTCAATGAAACCATCCCAAACGGCACATTAATCACTTTATTGTTCAATGCTACGATACTTAATTGTGGCCCAGAAGGCGACTGGCATGATTGTCCAACATCAACGCTTGAACATACTTTTACCGTAACATGGCCCAGCAATGAAACAAATACCACAAGTCCGCCAATTGAGCCTCAACCGATATTAGGTTGTACAGATGATAGCGCGCTAAACTATCAAAATGATGCTACTGAAGATAATGGGAGTTGCAGTTACCCAGTAGATAATCAAAATAATAACACCGATTCTCAAGTCAACAATAGCAATAATGATTCAGCCATCGAAGATAATACCAACACAACTCAGCCTAGTAATCAAACCGACTTATTGGTAAAAGATTGCTCTATGTGTTGCGGAAAGACAATCCAAATTCCAATCAATGACCCCTGCCCGGTACCTGATTGTCAATCGTGCGATGAGCAATCAGTTGATAGTAAATCCACTGCCGGAGAATTTGTTAGATCAGCTCTTGCAGTAGCGGTATTTGTTGGCTTGATAATGCTATTTTTTGTTAGTAGAAAGAAGTGATTAATCTTTGAACGATTGGTAGAATCGCAGATAATCTGTAATCATTCGAGCCCCAGTAAATCTTGCCGAGGTGGCAATGCTTGAGCGCATAATATTAGCCCAAACCGTGCCACCTTGCCGCCATGCTGGCAACACCTCTTGTTCCAAGGCCTCGTAGATATTGTTAGCATCACGCTCATCATCCCGGTCGTCTTCAGATTCTCCAATTGCCCACCCATTAACGCCGTGCTGACATCCTTCAGGCCACCACCCATCAAGAATTGAGCAATTTGGCACACCATTCATTGCGGCTTTCATCCCCGAAGTTCCTGAAGCCTCTAGTGGCCTGATTGGATTATTGAGCCAAATGTCAACTCCGCTGGTGATAGCTAAACCGGTATCCATGTCATAATTTTCTAAAAATGCAACCGGTATTTCACCTTCTATTTGTTTCGCGCTGCCATAAATATCTCTAATCAGCTGCTTACCGCCTTCATCTTTTGGATGTGCTTTTCCAGAGAACACGAATTGTATTTCACCACCAGCAATCTCTCTCAAACGCTCGATATCGCTGAAGACTAGATTCGCTCTTTTGTAGGTAGCAAACCGTCGAGCAAATCCAACTGTCAGTTTTTCTTTATGCAGTTCAACTCCCGTTGATGCTTTGACTAATTCACGAAAGATACTGCGGTTTTTTTCTCTCGCCGCAAGTAGGTCCTCATCAGAAAGTTTCCCTGAATAAGCTAGTTGAGTTGGGTCGCTTTGCCAATTTGGCAATTGATTGTCATATAGTTCTGCCATAGTAGGGGAGGTCCAGGTGATATGATGAACGCCGTTGGTAATTGGATGAATATGAGTCTCGCCATACATTCCCGAAGCAACTATTGCATTGAGATTTGACACCGCATTCACTTTGTCAACCAACCCTACAGCAAGGTGTGACATCGAGCATCGCTCGCCATTTTCCGGGTCTCCAGCATCAATTACCAACTGTCTTGCATCATCGGGTAACATTTCACCAAGTACGGCTTTTACCGATTCCCAGTTGAAACGGTCGTGTCCTGCTGGAACTGGTGTGTGTGTGGTGAACAGTATTTTCTTTTCGAGGTCTTTTCTAGTCCAGCCTTTACTCAATAATTCAAGCAGTGCAAAGGTACAGTGCCCTTCATTTAGATGTAGACCATCTAGTTCTATGCGTAGCAGATTTAGTAATCTTAATCCTCCTACGCCAAGTAAATACTCTTGTCTAATTCTAACTTCATCATCGCCGCCATATAACCTCGCTCCGAGTACACGATGGTACTCTGAATTTTTTGGGTGATGAGTGTCAAGGAAATACACCGGTACGACGTGGCCGGTGATTCCAACAACTTCGACTTTCCAAATCCTAGAGTATATCGTTGTTCCATCAAGTGGCAACATCAATTCTAATCCAGTATCGATTAAATGATCTGCGGGATCAAGTGCTGCAAACGACTCAGATTGATTGCCATCTTGGTCGATATGTTGCCTTCCATAACCTTCTCGATATAGCAGCGTGACGCCAATTAAATCGATTCCAGCATCCGCTGCAGACTTGACATGATCTCCTGCTAAAACACCAAGTCCGCCCGAATATGTGTGTAATTCAGACCACAAACCAATCTCTGCAGTGAAGTAACCAATGCGCCCCATTCGAAGAAACGGTATCAAAGGAGGGTTATGATAATGCCTCTCTTTACACAATGCCGACTAATTTAGTTCAGGCCATGAAAATCGCCATCGCCAATTACCTTGTTCAACTCCAGGAATATTCATGCGCGCAGCAGAATCCAAGCGCAGAATATCTTGCAGCGGAATAATGCATAATTCACTATTACAATTAGTCGCCAAATCAATCATTGAACCGATAATGTCGTCGGAGTCTCCAACCAAATCTATAATTCTCCGTTTACTGGTATCTTTGATAGAATTCCACCAACCAAGGGTAGTATCATTATCATGGGTGCCAGTATAAGTTACCTGCATCGATGAAATATTGCTGGGATGATGTGGGCTTGTTGTATAGTCATCATCAAAGCCAAATTGTAGAACTGCCATGCCTTTTAGATTAAATTTCAATCGCAAATCAATCACCTCTTGTGGAATAATGCCAAGATCCTCAGCAATTATTCTTGATTCATCACCAGCAACCTCGATTAGCTGCTCAATAATTTTCTCTTTAGGTGCTTCTTGCCACTGTCCGATTATTCCGTTTTCTGCTTCTCTTGGTACTGCCCAAGCTGAGTGGAAACCTCGGAAATGGTCTATTCTAACAATGTCATACAACTTTAGCATTCTCGCCATTCGCATGCGCCACCACCTCCAATTACTCTTTTCATGTTCTGCCCAGTTATACAACACAGTGTTCCATTTTTGTCCGGTTTCACTAAAATAATCTGGCGGCACGCCAGCAACAACTATTGGCAAACCATCTCTATCTAATTGGAATAAGTCACGATGAGCCCACACATCTGCAGAGTGGTGGGATATAATATTGGGCAATTCACCAACAAGTTCGATGTTTGACTGTTTGGCTTAATCTTTCAATTCCAACCACTCACTCTGAAATATACCTTGCTTAGTAACTTCCTCATTGATCCTATCACGCCATTTTGCCATCTCGACAGGGTCTCTGTCGCGTAATGGTTTTGGCCACTGTGTCCAATCTTTATTTGGAAACTCTGCGCTAATTGTGGCAAATAATGCCCAGTCTTCAAGCCAATATTCTTCTCCAGTTAGTTGCCTAGAATTAGTCTCCGTACACAAGCCAAAATGTCCAGCAAATGCTGAAGGAGACGCATATGGAGAGCCGTGTTTGTCCGGCGGAGTTAGCGGTAAGAACTGCCATTTTGAGTAATTATTTTGATTTAAAAAATCAACGAATTTAGCCCCGTCTGAAATCTTTCCATTGGGTAGCGAGGTAATGTGACATAGCACGCCAATCTCACTGCTCATATCTGAACGGTTGACAATAAACCCTTTCAAGTTATCATATTGTGGATGGTTCTGATGAGGACGACTGCGGTATTTATTGTGACATTATTCTGTTTGCAAGCAGGTATGGGTTTTGTATCTGCCTTGACTCCAGAAACGATAACCATTGACGGCGACGTTGCCGAATGGTCCTTAGATAGTGAAATGGCTTCAGACGACAATGCAGTCACCTATTATTCAACATGGGATAATGATAATTTCTACCTCGCTTGGACGGGTACAGATTGGGCAGATTCTTTATCAGGGGCAGATTTTTTCATTTACTTCAATACGAGCGAAGGTGGCTCAGTCCTCAGTAAAGATTGGGGATTTGCCCACACCTTGCCTTTTTCTGCCGATTATGGTTTTGCCTTAGAAGACTCGACATATAATCAAAAGTTTGCCTTTGATGGAACATCTTGGCAAGATCAAGGCGCCTTATCCGAGCAGGATATCTATGTTGGCTGGGCTGATAATACAGTGACAGAACTAGCCATACCTTGGTCAGCCATCGGCTCACCGACTAGTTTGCAATTCATGATTTATGCTCAATGGCAAGATGAAGGAAATGTTTGGACATCATTTCCGTTAGCAAACCCTTCAAGTTCTAATGGCGCAGAAACCTTTACTCATTATTATCACCTTGATAATAGGAATAATGCGACAGCACCCAATACTCTGCCAGTAATTGAAAACGGAGCAATAGACAAGGTTGATGATGCTCTTAACTTAGCAATTATTTTCCATCAACATCAACCATATTACAAGAATAAACTAACCAATACTTACGAGATGCCGTGGGTAAGAGTTCACGCCATGACCGAATATGTGGATTCCCCGGGAATAATCGCACAAACTGGCACCAAAGTAACTTACAATTTAGTTCCGTCATTTATTGAACAATTGGTTGATTATTATGAAAATGAAACCCTCGATGACCATACTGATATGGCAAAGCGACCATGGCCAGAAGGAAATTATCCCAACGCCACCGCTTTAGAATTACACACCATGCAATTCCAATCTTTCTGGAATAGTGGCTGGATTTACAACGTCTCTGAGACGGGACATATTCAATCATGGCTTTATCCATCTAGTGCCAGGTATTCAGAACTTTATGATATGACGCTGCATAATCTAAAACCAGCAACTATCATGGATGACACCTTACTATCTCCACAAGATTATTTAGATTTACAAGTGCTTTGGTACTTGTATCAATTTTCACCCGACTATGTCCTCGGAGAATATGACTTATCTCATCGAGACCAAGGATTAATTGATTTATTCATGCAAAATGGCCAGTATACTCATACCGATTTGATGTATGTTATTGATCAACAACACCAGCACATGGCAAATGTTTTACCAATGTATAGTCAACTAGCTGCTGAAGGCCAAATCGAGTTAACTACCACGCCGTACTATCATCCAATTATGCCACTGTTGATGATGGATGGCTGGACTATGGAAGATGGTATTAGAGTTAACAAAGACTCTTGGCCAGTAGACGTTCAAGACCATCTAGTCAACGGCATGGACTTGTTTGAGGCAAAACTTGGCTTTAGGCCAACTGGTATGTGGCCAAGCGAGCAGGCGGTTTCTCCCGCAATGGTTGAACCTGTTTCTGATGTTGGAATCCAGTGGATGGTTAGTGATGAAGAGATCTTGCTCCAATCTACCGACAACTTTGGCAATCTAATCGATGTTGATGATGCAAGTAATTTAGCGACACCATGGAAGGTTACTGGTGAAGATGGCGGCGAG
Source organism: Candidatus Poseidoniaceae archaeon (assembly GCA_022425585.1). Next base: position 5,112 of record JAKMFF010000143.1, on the reverse strand, counting down.
GTTGCAGTGGTATTTCGTGACCGCGTAATATCCGACAGAATCGCTTTCCAGTATGGGACAATGACTCCCGAAGCCGCGGTGTCAGATTTCATTGCCTACCTCGATAATATTCGGCAACAATTACTAGATGCTGGTGAGGACCCTTCCGAGCATTTGCTGACAGTTGCGCTTGACGGAGAAAATTGGATGTTTATGTCAGAATTTCAACATCAAGATAATGCTCGTCCGTTCATGCATGAGTGGTATTCACGTTTAGCATCTCATCCAACTATCGTAACCACCACTCCAAGTGAATTCCTATCGACAGAACCGACGTTGCCTGAAATCGAAACTATTGGCACAGGGTCTTGGATTGATGGGACTTTGCGAACTTGGGCTGGCGAGCCAGAAGAGAGTTTAGGTTGGCAACGATTGGTCGAGGCGCGCCAAGCATTAGTCGGATTTCAAGCCGATAACCCAACTCATCCAGGTTTGTCAAATGCTTGGGAATCACTGTATATTGCCGAAGGTAGTGACTGGTTTTGGTGGTATGGATTAGACCAAGACAGTGGCTATGATGAAAACTGGGACGTATTGTTTAAGGTTCATTTGTCCAATATCTATCGAGCAATCAATCTAGATTTGCCGCCTTACCTGCAAGATTTGTGGACTGGAGCAGCAACTCCTGTAGTACCTTATGGAGGGATTATTGAGCCAATGATTGACGGAATAGCCTTGCCCGGTGAATGGGATGGTGCCGCTAAATATGATGCATCAGTTGATGGCGGTGATTTTGATATCGACAATTTCTATGTCGGTTATGATTCGAGTAATATCTTCATGCGCATTGATTCAGTAACCGCCGATGAACTTGATGCAATTTCTCGCAATTCGCAGTTCGATGAACCTGATTTAGCTATCTATTTCATGCAGCCAAACGCGGTAAACTTCAATGAAGTGGAAACAAATTTCCGCACCTATTACGGCAATCAGATCCTCGGTTTTCCAGCCAAATACATGGTAGCCATTGATTTTGATACCGTTAGAGAAGACGGTCGGGCTAAGTGGAACTTGTTTGAGGCAAAAGGCATGTCGGGAGACTCTGAACAATGGGTGCTTACTAGCACTTCTTCACTTGGGGATTGTGCGGTTGATGATGTGTATGAATTTGTAATACCGTGGGCAGATATCGGCCTTGCTCCAAGATATACTACGAGAATTAAAGTGGTTTCATCATGGGCAGCATCACTATCTTATGGGGATGGTGAAGACATGGAAATTGCTCCACCTGCACCGGCAGAATTAGTCTTACCAGATTTGGAAGAGTGGGTTACGCTACTCGAATTAGACGATACAGTTGGTGATGAAAACGGCGATGGCGACTATACCTATCCGCTGGCCAGCGATTTCGCAACTGATAATGGCGGTGGCTTATGGGACGCTAAGAAAGTCACAGTACGTCAAAGCGCATGGAATGCCCAATTCATCATTGAAATGGATGAGATGACTGATATTTGGGGTCTAGCCAACGGTTTTAGCCATCAAATAGTGCAGATTTATGTCGATCAAGGCGATACAACTTATGGTGAAACCGAGATGCTTACCGGCGCTAATGCTGAAGTTCATCCAGACTGGGCATGGGAAGTTGCTATCAGTGGCACTGGTGAGCCAGGCGCTGTACAATCAGTACAAGCTGAGACTGGCAGCACCTCAGCAAGAGGCATTGATGTGACTGGAAATGTCGATGATAAAACAATCATTTTCACGGTCAGCAAAGACGTGATTGGTAGTGATGTTGCTAACTATCGCTATATCATTGTAATTGGTAGTCAAGATGGTTTTGGAACCGGTAAGTGGCGTGACGTTGATGCAACAGCCAAGACTTGGCGTCTTGGCGGTGGTGCTGACCCAGCCGACGATGATGGAATTGATTACGACCCAAATATTGTCGATATTATTCTTGATGGCGATGGGCAACAAGCAATGCTATCTTCTTACGATGTCACTGGGCACGTATATGCACAACTAACCGGTTTTGAAATGCCAGCGATTGCACAGCAAATTTACGGCTTCAAGTATGTTAGTAGTACCGCTAATTCAGCCATCTTAGAATGGTCAACAACTCAGGCCGCATCTGGCGATTTGTCTTGTAATGAGGTAGGCCAAACCACAGTAGCAGTTACGGAAAATTGGACCAGCCTAGAGTTAACTAACACAGTTACAGTATCCGGTTTATCCTCTGGAATCGAGTACGAATGTATGGTTTCGATAGGTGAAATAACCTCCGAATTAGTTAACTTCACCACAGCATCAATCATCGATACTGAGGCTCCAGAACTGCTTAATTTAGCGGTTGAAGTATTGGATGATGGCAGAGCCAGAATTTCATGGTACACTTCCGAGAGTGCCACCGAACAAGTATCATTAGACGGCGTAGTTATCTTTACCGATGAGTTTGCAACAAAGAAAAATCACCAATATATTACGACAATTTTGGCTGATGACACTTATGGCCTGATAATTACTGGTTCTGATGCATCAGGAAATAGTAATACTTCTTCGATTAATTTCGTTGTTGATATTGGCGATCAAGTTGTTGATAACGGCGATAATAATGCAGAGACTTCGCCAGATAATTCGGCTGAGGAAGAAGATTCGGCTAGTTCAGATATCTCTTCGACGACCTTGCAAATTGCCGTGCTGGCGATCATATTATTGCTCGTCATTGCCTTCATTAGAGTTAACCGAAATGATTCTAGCGATGATGAAAAGTGGTCTTGATTCAATTCGTTCAAAGGGTAGCCTTTGAAGTATTAATTTAAACTACATGGGTTTGAGCATGAAACCTGACCAAAATTCTTTACTTTCATTTGATAACGCCAAAGCAGCGCCAACATTTTCAATTGGGGTGTTTGATACACTTGTCTCCTCATCAGACTCTTCGTCGGTGATGTACTTCTTTTTCCAGGCCTTCATAGCAGGTGTCTGTGGTTGAAATCTGTCCGCTTTTGACTTGCCACCTGCCGCATTGTCATCCGGAATCATGGTTAAGGATGATAAATTAGAGAAATATAAATTATTTGCCGGCAATTAGCGAGCAGAATCTTTAGAACCAATAACTAAGTTTAAAGATTAAAGTAGCAGATGTCCTACGACTATTATGCAAAACCATGTTCCTAGGTGGGAAGACTTACCCCCAGGTGACTGGTTGCCTAATGATGAGTATGGGGTACACTGGTACCAGGCAGACGATGGCAGTCATTGGTGTTCAGCAGATGACGGTTATCATCTATGGCAAGAAGAACAGAGTCAGCCCGTTGAGAATTCTAAACCTGAAAAGAAGAATGATACTTTTGATTATGATTACGATGATTTTTACGATGATGAAGAGGACGATGGCGACTATATTTCAGGCTCATTTAAGAGAAGGAAATCACCGTTACCGGCTATTCTTATGCTACTGATAATTGGTGGTCTTGGTGCTTCAGGATATTTTGTTTACGATTATCTTACCAAAGAAGTGGCAGAACCAGAATTTTATGGCGAAATACATTGGGATTACTCAGCTACTAGTTTTGATGGAGAAGAAGAGATCAATGGATTGCTATTCGAGCAAGGCAAGGTCACTAGATTTTACCAAAAATTTAGCGATATGTGTGAAACTGATTCACAGATTGATGAATCTGGAGACTTCTGTATTCGCGATGCCCCTGTAGTAAATCTAAGGGATAGAGGCGATTATTATCAAGCGTGTAATACAGACCCAGTAATCTGTGTTCATCTTTACACCCACGAAAAAGGTATGACATTTTATGACCCCGATTGGCAAAACTGTGCCGACCAGGTAAGCGGTATTGACAAACCGGAGTTAGTAGCAGATGGAAATGACTGGCTTGAGCCTACCGATGAATGGATGGAAGAATTTAACCAAATCAAACTTGAAATAAAATACGACCGACCTTATGTTTGCGATGAGTCTTTTGATGTGTGAACACATCCTTCACTAAAGTGATTTTTCAATCAAAGGGTAGGCATGAATAGAGCCCACTGCGAACCCATGTATTCGTTTACAATGTTCACAAGGGTGTTATGGCGGGACCCTTTGATTGGCTCCTTACCAATTCAAATGTGTGATTGTTACAAAAAATGACCTTTTGCACTGTATTGCACACAACACGTAATGGTTTTGAAGTGCCTTTGCATTACTTCCCCCGCTTATGGAGTCAATCATTCGAGGTGCTCGAAACGTAAAGAGAAAGCCTGGACGTAGCGTTGGCGTCGTTATCATCATTGGATTCTCACTCGCAATTTTTCTTACGTCAAGTATCGTTGCATCAAGCATTGAGGCACAAGCTGCAAATCTCGAAGATAGTCTGGGAAGAACAATTGTCGTCACCGCCTCGGATGCGAGTTTCGATAGTACCGCAACCATCAGTGAAGACATCCTCAACCTTACGAACAACATGAGCCAAGTTGAATCGGTTCAAACATTTGTCACAGAAGTTGATCGGTCCGGAATCAGGGCAATTCTTGACCAAGGAGGCCCACCCAATCCCGATGCCTTGAGGGCAGCAGTTCGGTTCATCTCCGGTCAAAACTTGAGTGTAGAACTTGAAGGATTTGTTTCAGAGGAATTGGTCCTAGTTGATGGCAGGATGCTCAATAAGTCCGATTCTGGCTCATACAACGTGCTCCTCGGCGTGGAGGCTGCTTTCTCAAGCGAAATCGGTGTTGGCGATTCTCTTGAACTCGAGGGGGTTTCGTTCAATGTCGTCGGCCTGATCTCCGGCGAGGTTTTCCAAACGAATGCGACCATTTTGATGAGTATTGACATCGCTCAGGCCATAACCGAAACAACAGGTTTCGACAAAGTGGTGATCACGATAGATTCGATTGGATTGGTCGATGATACGATGAATTTCCTGCGTTCTGAATACGGTGATGAGGTGACCGTTCAGACCGCATCGGACCAACAAGGTGACGACATCGCTCAATCAATCGATACGATTGGTGGCAATGCAGATTTAGGCGCCATGGCTGCACTCTTTGCATCGTTGCTCGTGGTTGGTTTCATCATGGTGATCATCACCAAGGAGAGAGTAAATGAAATCGGTGTTCTCAAAGCCATTGGCT
>JAKMFF010000086.1 GCA_022425585.1 Candidatus Poseidoniaceae archaeon | reverse complement strand
GGGGAATAAAGTTTAGTGACGTCATAAAACAATTTTCTGAGCGTGTTGGTACACCACTAGTCAAACGTGCAATCACCTTGATTGCTGAAGCAGACCGTGCCGGAGGAAAAATTTCTGATATCTTGGTAACAGCTGCCAATGACTCAAGAGAAATCAAATTCTTAGAAGGTGAACGAACACGCGCTATCGGCTCCTATATTGCGGTTATATGGACTTCATACTTCGTTTTCCTAGGAGTAATTACTCTATTAGGAAAAATCTTTATTCCTGCTATTGCAAAATCAAACTCCGGTGATGAAGGCAGCGGAGATTCAGGCGGGGCAAATATTGGGAACATGACGATAAGGGCGATAGATCCGCTATTTTTCGTCACTGTGTTCTATTACGGCGTCACTATGCAGGCCATAGGTAATGGTTCAATGGCAGGACTGATGCAGAATGGTAGATTCTCAGCTGGTTTCAAGCATTCCGGCATGATGATTATTGCTGCATTATTAGCCTTTAATTTATTAGTATTTAGTCCAGATCTAATTGGTGATTCTAGTTATGGATTTGCCCAAGTTATAACTACTTCAGACTCAGCATATACCGTCGGATTAAATCCTTCTGGTGGTGCTTTTGTACCTACGTCTTTGTGAGGAGTGGATTAGCTGCAAGATAATGAAAATGGGCAAATTCACATTCTTGAAATGCTGACGTTGTTTTGGCTATTTTTTATGTCTGCTACTTTTTTGATAAGAATTGATGTACCCGATTCTAGGTCTGTCGCCCATGATGCAAGCTTGGAAGCCGCTGGTGAATCAGTACTTCAGTATGGTTTGGGGTTAGATGCAGAAATAAGCGGTGAGAATAGGATTGTGGAACTACTCGCAGATTCTGATTATGACGGTGCTTGCACAATTCTGCAAGAGGCATTGACTAGCGGTAAACAAGCAAATTGTTGGCTAGCCAAAAATAGTGCTACATCAAACCCTTACGGGCTTATTGGGACATCTTCAGGTCCAACTGTAACAGTACATCATCTAGTCACGGTTAATGCTGATGCTTGGACTATCAGTCTTACCTTATGGAATATTGGCGGTGGTGCTTGATGCGTCAAACAGTGTATCAAACGACCAATGATGATCGCGCTCAAATGCTATTAGCGACTGGTGTGGTTCTGCTCCTTTCGTTATTGTCAATGGCGGTTTTCAGTGTTAAGGTAGCTGGGCTAACATCAGCGCATGAAGCCAATTCAGATTCTGTTATCGAGACTACTAAGGAAGTTATGCTTGAATTACCTTCACTTGCCGAAAACCGTACTGAGTTATGGATTAATGGCGGCCTAGAACGAATCGAAGCGGCAGATATTGCAATGGAAAGTATTCATGACGACCTACTCCATCATGGTGAGATAAGAGGTGTTGAGGTGAAGATGTTGAATATCACAACTGTTGTTGTTGACTCATCATCAATATCCATCTCATTAGAATTAGGAGTAACGGATGATTCCTCTACTTTAGAAACCAATTTCACTTTCATCATCGCTGCTTAGTTTGCTTCTCATTCCAAGCAATATCCAAGTAGTGTTCAATTTTCTCGTGGTCGCTACTAACCCTGGAAATGTCTACAACAGGCCAAGCAGAAATTTTAGAGCGTTCAATAAGCCCATCCTGTATCTTTCTGATTCGGTCAAAATTTGCGATGTAACGATCTGGTCTGCGGAATGAATGAGCATCTCGAGATTTTATCATTTCCTTGTGTTTGTTCTGGTCGCTAACAGCCATAATAATTCCAACTGCAATCCCTCCAGATTCGATCCAACTTCTAATTAATCTGTCACTAGGTATGATGTGTACTCCTTCTATTAGTAAATCGATACCTTCTCGCATAGCACGATTTATGGTCGCTTCGATGCCGTTCTCAACGGCTTGACAAGTATCTAGCCAATCAATAACAGCATCATTCGATTCGCCAATTGAGAAGGAGGAGCGATGCAGCGCTAGGTTTTTGGCATTGACATCGTAAGTTCGAATTATTTCTCGAATCGCATCTGTCGAGAGAAGTCTAGCAAAGTTGCTCTTAGCGGCTATTTTCATTGCCACAGTAGATTTTCCTGTTCCCGTTGCCCCAGCAATAATCAACAATCTTGGCGGCCGATTAGCAATCGTTCTAGCCGTGGCATCAGCGAGACCGATTGTTCGAGCCATGTATCTTGTAGCACACTCTGTCAAATATAGTTATCATGAAAAAACTCGGATATGGGTCAATTGCTAATATGGATTGCGAGGCGAACACCTTTGAACGGTCACTTCATGGACGGTTTATGAGCGAAGAAAAGATGTACATTGCAGGCGAGTGGACCAGTTCAGAAAATGGGGATTATAGCGAAGCAATAAACCCAGCTACAGGTGATACCATTGCCAGAGTCCCAAAAGCATCGGTAAATGATGTTAACCGGTGTGTTTCAGCATCTAGGGATGCCTTAGTTAGTTCTGAATGGAAGAATATGGATCCCGCTCAGCGCGGTAGAGTACTGAATAAAATGGCAGCAGCCACCTATGGTGCAGCAAAAGAATTAGCGAAAATAGAATCTGAAAATAATGGAAAAACGTTTCGAGAAGCCCTTTCAGAGATAAGATACGGTGCATGGACATTAGAGTACTTTGCAGGTCTTTCAGACAAAATTGAAGGCTCAACCATACCAGTTCCAGGCAACCGACTAAATTACACACTTCGCCAACCGCTCGGCGTCACCGCACACATTGTCCCGTGGAATTTTCCACTCCAACTAGCCCTTCGTTCTATTGCTCCAGCATTAGCCTCAGGATGTACGGTAATCGCAAAACCTGCATCATGGACTCCACTTTCTCTGTTAGCGTGGATGAAGAAAATCGAAGAAGCAGAAGTAGGCCTACCAAATGGTGTTTTACAAGTAATAACCGGTTCCGGTGGTTTGATTGGCGATGCTCTTGCTGGCCACCCTGGGGTTGACGGTGTCGTACTTACTGGTGGTGTGCCAACCGGTAAGACGGTAATGGCAAAAGCCAGTGACAATCTAACGCCAGTTACTCTTGAACTTGGTGGCAAGGGAGCCAATATTGTATTCCCGGATGCAAATTTGAAATATGCCGCAAAAGCAATCTGTTTTGGTATTTTCATGAATGCAGGACAAATGTGCTGGGCCGGTTCTAGACTGATTGTCCATGAAGATGTTCACGATGAGTTGGTTGCTGCTGTGGTGGCTGAAGTAAGTAAATGGAAAGTCGGTCCAGGAATGGCTGAAGGCGTGCGTATCGGCAGTCTAGTTCATACCAATCACCGAACTGAAGTACTGGAAAAACTAGCAGTAGGAATCTCGCAAGGCGGCGAGATTGTGTGTGGTGGTAATGCTGTAGATGGCGAAGGTGCATTTATGGAGGCTACTGTAGTTACTGGAATTGACTCAGATAACTCATTATTCAATGATGAATTATTTGGCCCAGTGTTGTCAGTGACCAAATTTTCGACAGAGGCAGAGGCATTAGAACTTGCCAATCACTCAGACTTTGGTTTACTAAATGGTATTTGGACCAATGATCTAAGTCGAGCGCACAAATTAGCAAGAGACTTAGAGTCTGGAATGATTTCAATTAATGAATATCCGATAACCTTCCCACAAACCGCATTCACCGGATGGAAGAAATCCGGAATAGGCATAGAACAAAGCAAGGATGCTTTGAGATTTTATACCAAGGTCAAGAATGTCAATATCAAATTGTGAGGACTGAAAATGAGTGTTTCATTCAGTGATATGGGTAATGGTGTTCGATTGATTCGGTTTTCAGGTCAGTCCGCAACACAATCTTTTTCTCGAACTTTTTTGCCTGAAATCGCCAAAGCCATAGATGAAGGATTAACCAATACAAGCGTTCGTGCAATGGTTTTAACCGGTGAAGGGAAGTTTTTCTCTGCAGGTGCTGATATCAACGCGTTTGCTAAGGCGATAGAAGATGGTGATGCACCTCAGTTGATACGAGACCTTACTGGAGTGCTCCATCCCTTACTTGTACGAATGCGCCAATCACCTACTATTTGTGTGGCTGCTCTCAATGGTGCATGTGCAGGGGGCGGACTTGGTCTAGCTTTGGCATGTGATCTGCGCATTGGCTCACCCAGTGCCAAGATGGCTGCTTCGTACTCTGGCATGGGGCTTTCGCCTGATGGTGGAACAACATGGTTGCTGCCTCGTTTGGTTGGTGATCAAACTGCAAGGCAATTTTTCTTTGAAAACGAAATTTGGTCAGCAGAAAAAGCCCATCAAGTGGGGGCAATAGATGCCATCGTCGAACATGATTCTTTACTTGATTCTGCTTTAGCAAGTGCGCTCAAATGGTCTCAGTGGGGCAATCATACCAAAGAGGCAACTAAACATCTACTCGATGTTCAGTCTGTGCAAGATTTCGAGACTCATCTAAAACATGAACGTACTTTGATTGAAGCAGCGGGAACTACTGATGCATTCAAAGAAGGCGTAACAGCATTTATTGAAAAGCGTAAACCGAACTTTGAGTGATCACTCAGGAAATTCGCATTCTTCTGCTTCACCAGAAGACCAATCATAGATTCCCATACCTGTTTTTTTCCCAAGGCGTCCAGCAGAAACTAATCTTTCCATCAATGGGTGGGGTGCATATGAATTATCATCAAAAGACTTCTGTAGATTTCTTAGAATATCTCTTCTGACATCTAATCCGACTAAATCAGTTAGAGCGAGTGGGCCCATCGGGTGTTTGTAACCTAGCACCATCGCAGTATCGATATCTTTTGCACTTGCAACACCATCTGCAAGCATTCTAATTGCCTCATTACCTAGCACAACACCTAATCTTGAGGTAGCAAAACCTGGGATATTATTTACTAAAATTGTGGTTTTATTCATTAGAACTCCAGCTTGTTCAGCGATTTCAATAGTCTTCTGTGAACACAAATCATGTTTAACCAACTCCAACAATTTCATTATTGGTACAGGATTGAAAAAATGCATGCCGATGACCCTTTCTGGACATCCTGAAGCAGCAGCTATGTCAGCAATTGACAGAGATGATGTGTTAGTTGCCAGTATGCAACTTGGACTGGTAAATTTACCAAGTTGTTCAAAGATTTGAGATTTTAATTCTGGTATTTCCGGGACAGCCTCAATAACTAAATCAGCTTGCTTAACAGCGGCTTCCATATCAGTAAATTGACTAAGGTTTTGTGACCATTGTTGTTTTTGTTGCTGTGTTGTTTTACCTCTGGCAATACCTTTGTCCCAAAATGCGTCTATGGTTTTCATGCCCTTTTCCAAGCCATCCGGAAA
>JAKMFF010000084.1 GCA_022425585.1 Candidatus Poseidoniaceae archaeon | reverse complement strand
GTTGAGACTACACTAGCCTTCTTTGCTGGTGCACTGGCATCGGTAGCAGCAGGATTTTCAGGAATGCGTGCAGCTACTTCTGCTAACGGCAGAACTGCAATGGCCGCTAAGAATGGCGGACAATCTGCAGCCCTAGCAGTATCTTACAACGGCGGCGCCGTTATGGGTCTGTCAGTCGGTGGACTTGGTCTGCTAGGTATCTCACTGGTTGCTTTCTGGTTAGGTGCTGGTGACACTGCTGGGTCTGGCGAAGATGCGGCCGCTAGCGGTCTAAACATTATTCAAGCCGCAGCAGGATTTGGTATGGGTGCTTCTTCAATTGCTCTGTTCGCTCGTGTTGGTGGCGGAATTTACACCAAGGCAGCAGACGTTGGTGCTGACCTAGTTGGTAAGGTCGAAGCAGGTATTCCAGAAGACGACCCAAGAAATCCTGGTGTTATCGCCGACAACGTTGGTGACAACGTTGGTGACGTAGCGGGAATGGGCGCTGATATCTTCGAATCATTTGTCGGCTCAATTATCGCAGCAATGATCATCGCTAACGAATTTACTACTCCAAATGCAGCAGATTATGTGCTTCTGCCAATTCTGCTTGGATTCATTGGCTACACCGCTTCCATTATCGGTGTGTTCTCAATGGCCTTCCTAAAGAATGGTAAAGACCCAGCAGCAGCGCTTAGAAATACCACCTTCATTGCAGCAATTCTGTTTGCAGCAGGTGGCTATGCAGCAATTCAACAAGGCTTCATTGACGTCAAGTACGGCGTCATGCACTCAGTAGTTCTTGGTAGCGTTGTTGGTATTCTAATCGGTTTAGTTACCGAGTATTACACAGGTATTGAGCCAGTATTTGGCATCAAGACCAAGGCTATTCCACACATTGGTGAAATGTCCAAGACCGGACCGGCAACCAATGCTATTGCAGGATTATCAGTAGGCATGATGTCGACATTTATCCCAATTCTATTGATTGCTATGGGTATCCTCGGAGCTAACGAATTTGGCGGTGAGGACTTAGGATTGTACTGTATTGCTATGGCTGCTATGGGTATGCTAGCAACAGTTGGTGTGACGATGACCGTCGATGCTTACGGTCCAGTAGCAGACAATGCTGGTGGAATTGCTGAGATGAGTGGACTTGGAGACGATGTCCGAGCAATTACCGACGAACTTGATTCAATCGGAAACACTACCGCAGCAGTTGGTAAAGGATTCGCAATCGGTTCAGCGGCTTTGACTTCTCTAGCATTATTTGCCGCATATACAGCAACAATAGAAGGTGGAGTAAACCTCGACCTAACAGAACCAATAGTAGTCATAGGATTACTAATTGGTGGCGGACTACCATTCGTAGTTGCGGCTATGACTATGACTTCAGTCGGTAAGGCTGCGGGCGATATGGTAGTTGAAATCCGAAGACAATTCAAAGAAATTGACGGACTACTAGAAGGCAGAGAAGGTGTTAAGCCTGATTCCAAGAAATGTGTAGATATCTCAACACAAGCAGCTCTTAGAGAAATGGTCGGTCCTGGTGTTGTAGCAATTGCTGCACCAGTGATTGTTGGTTTTGTGCTTGGAACTCAAGCCCTTGGTGGTATGTTGGCAGGTTCTCTGGTCACTGGTGTGCTAATGGCACTATTCATGGCTAATGCTGGTGGTGCTTGGGACAACGCCAAGAAAGCGATTGAACAAGGTCACATTGAAGGTGCAAAGAAGGGCGACAGTGCCCACGATGCAGCAGTTATTGGTGATACAATTGGTGATCCATTCAAAGACACCTCTGGTCCTTCACTCAATATTCTAATCAAGTTGATGTCCATTGTTGCGGTGGTTCTGGCCGGAACAGGCGAATTGACCAAAACAGGTATTCTTTGATTAGATTCTGAAGAACTTAGATGCGTTAGGCTTTCAAAAGAAGTCCAACAGGCACAACCATGCGTGCTTACCTGCTGTCGCTTTTGATGATGACAGTCAGCCTTGCTGGTTGCATAAGTGATGAGAGTACTACTGCCTCTGGTATTGGTGATACTACGGAAGATGAATTGGCTTTGCCAGACTGGCAAATCGGTGACCAATGGCTCTACACTTTCATTACTCCAGAGTTTGGTGAAGACAGTGCTAGATTAGTCGTGGCAGACATTAGAGAAGATGATGGCCTGTTTATGCTGGGGATTTCTTCAGAAGGCGAGGCACAACGTCACGCAGTAATCAATCACAATCCATTCCTTGGCAGAGTAACTATGGATGGTTTATCGGTCTATGAGAACGGCGAGCCACAAGCAGTGTTCAATTTCCCTTGGGCAGTTGGCAACACCTGGAATTTCAGATTGCTCGGCCAAGATTGGTCGGCTAGTACCGATAAAATCTACAATGGTGAAGTCACTGTATCTGCTACCTCAAGTGAAGACCACACCCTCAACTACGTATTTAGCGGTCGAGAAGGCTTTGTCAAGAATTTACAATGGACCGACAGTGAGGGTGTCGACAACTTAGCAATGAACCTCAACGTCAAAGAAACCGGTTATACCGGTGATGTCTTCTTTTACCGTGCTGGTGATATTCATGATAACTTGTATGAAGAAAACGATCAAGAAGTCTATGATACCTTCCTCGATGAAGGATACTCACCCAATGAGGCATGGGATACCTTGGTCTGGTATCTTGATGTCGAGATAAGCCAGCAAGGTGGCTCTGGTTCACTTAGTATCAAAGATCACCAAGGTGCATCACCGTTAACTAGAGCGTGGGGTGCGGGAGCGACAGAAAAGGGTTCTTTTGGCACCATACCTTCTAGCTCAGGTGAACATTCAATCACTGTTACTGTCCGTGGCCAAGACTCCTTTGTTCATCTCAAAGTAGCCGGAGCCTTAGTTCGCTCTTGGACTCTGTGAGGTGCCTGCTTGCCGACTCTCATCATGATGCATGGTATGACTGGCAATGCCGAGATGATGCGGCCATTTGCCGAAAAAATATTACCTGACGGTTGGACTTTAATCGTTCCAGAAGCAAGGTATAATCACCCAGTTAGGGGACTAACTTGGTGGCGTTATGAGGACTATGACGCAGACGCAACTAGACGGGCTAATCTGTCACGCCGTGAATTAATCGATGTCGATTCAAGCCTTTCGCAACTTGAACAAATTATTGCTGAACAAGCGCCAAAGGGGCCACTGATTGTTGGCGGCTTTTCGCAAGGTGGTGCCATGGCCCAAGAATTACTACATCTGCCGATTGCTGATAGAATTCAAGGCGTAATATGTATTGGGACTCGCCTAGTCAGGCCAATGGAATTACGTATGCGTCTTGATGAACTAGAAAAGAAGCGCATGTTCTGGATGCACGGTGAGCGTGATGTTAGAGTGTCACTAGAAGATGGGTTTGCTATTGCGAGCCTGTTTGAAGGTGCAGGTTGGGCAATTGAGATGATTGAACACAAGAAAGGTCACATGATTCCCAATGAATATCATGAGTCAATCCAAGAGTGGCTAGCAACGTTCAATGATTCACTTTAGATAGGCATTGGTTTCATCAAATCCACCAATGAAAACTACACTACCATTACGCAAATCAAAAATTACCGGTACAGTTCGATGTCCTGTGGCCGCGACCACAGCTTGTCTAAGTCCGCTGTGTTCATCGAAATTATATTCCTTGACTGACAGACTTTTCCCCTTAAATAAACGCTTGGCTGCGGTACAGTAACCACAAAAATTACCAGTATACATAAGGAAATCTGTGCCAGCCTGTTTTGCATGTTCTAGTACTACTGCTTCTGACATGTTATCATCTTCCCCTCATACTTGCCTCTCTTAACTTTTAGTATCACTCAGTAACATCGTGGTCTAGAGCAAGTATTTGTATACCGCAGGCATTTGTTTTACCCTTGTGAGACCATGGTAAAGCGTAATGTCAAAACAATAGTTCCTACTCATACTGTGCTTGAAGGGGGCGGCTTCAAAGTAAGAAGACCAGTAGCAATGGGTTCGCTAATGAGTCCATTTTTACTGCTCGATGAAATGGGTCCGGTAAATTACGGGCCAAGAGAAGCAATTGGTGCCCCGTCACATCCGCATCGGGGCTTTGAAACGGTAACTTACATGCTAGAAGGAGCTATGCAACATTCTGATTCTGCCGGTAATTCAGGCGATTTGAATCCCGGTGACGTCCAATGGATGACTGCCGGACGAGGCATAATTCACTCTGAATTACCTCACCCCGATTTTTATCAAGCCGGCGGAGTGATGCACGGTTTTCAGATTTGGGTAAACTTGCCGGCTAAAGATAAGATGATGCCACCAAGGTACCAAGACATTCCATCTAGTGACCTGCCAACAGTCGAATCAACTGATGGTAAAGTGTGGGCCAAGGTAGTGGCTGGGGAAGCCATGGGTGCCAAAGCGGTAATTGATACGGTTATTCCAATCCAATTTATTCATTACAAAATGCAAGCCGAGTCTAATGTTAGTCACGCCGTTGCTAGCGATCTCAACGTCATGGTGTACATGTTTGGTGGTAGCGCTAAAATTAATGGAAAGCCGGTCGATGATGGGCAGTTAGCGCTGTTAAGCCAAGGTAGTGAAATCGAGTTGGTTAGCGAACAAGGTGCTGAGTTTTTAGTGCTAGCCGGTCCTGAAATAAATGAACCAATTGCTAGATATGGTCCATTTGTCATGAATACAAGACAAGAGATTAATCAAGCGATAATGGATTTTCAAAATGGTACGTTGGCTTGATTACAATACTGCCAAACCAACCGATGTCTGTGCCGTAAATGGTTGATGATGGGGATAGTTACTGCGCCTGGTCTGCCCATGATTGAATAATCATTCCTTCTGCTGATTGTAAGTGTTCAGCAACTGTACCTTGCCGTACTCCTAGGGCTTCGGCTAAATCTCGTTGAGTGCATCTTCTTGGAGTGCTATAATATCCGAGTTTAACGGCAAGTTCCATGACTTCTTTTCTTCGAGTTGGTAATTGAGGTGCTGCTATCCAATCTGCCTTGAGATCTTTACTGATGCGAATTTTAATCGAAGGGGGTAAGATATTACCAATTTCATCTCTAAACCTCTTCAATCCTTTTGTCGTGCCTTGAATTGTCATAAAAAGGCCATTGACATTAGAAATGATTGTTGGTGTTTGAACCCATATTTCTGGATTATTGTGGATTAGCATTGAGATTGTGCCATGCGCTTTGACACTAACTAAACTGTATCCTGGCTGTTGTTCAAGTATGCCGGTGATCTCAAATGATTCATCACTTTCTAACCACAGCATAGATTCTTGGTTGGTATATTTAAGAGAAAGAATATATTCGGAAGCATCTTCATAAGTCGATAAAATCGAGACTAATTCTACTAACGTGAAATTTTCCAATAATCCTGCACCAGACAACATTGCAGATTGGTCTGGATTGACTTGGAGTTGTAAATATCTCAAGTTCTGTGAATCCATGCGACCAACAAATAATCGCTTAATCATTCTAATATCAAGGTAATGGGATAGGTTATTATGCGGTAAAGGTGAAAACAAGAGAAATCACCGTTCATAATCGGGTTTTTCCACTATGATTTCAAATTACAAATATCTTTGTCCTCAGCCGCTCAGTGTGGCTTTTGTGGTTGAATTAGTAATAAAATATAGGCGCAAGGCTCAAAAATAGAACTTTTGTGGCTGTAGACTGGTGAGGCCGATGAGTATAGTTGATGACGTTACAAATACTATCAATGAACAAATAGAAGTGCTAAACGAATTAAATCCTGCTTTCAAGGTGTTACTGAGTTTTGTCTTTACCGCAATTGGCTATTACCTCATCAAATACGCAGTAGTCAGACCTTGGGGTCGAGTTGTAATGTCGACAGATACCGCATGGGACGACAAATTACACCGACCTGTCGCCAATCGTGCCTACTTCTTTTTGTTTGTTGGTGCCGCCCAATTATCGCTAATTTGGGTATCGGATCAGGCATCGTTTAACGATGATATTTCATCATACTTCTCGGCTATTTACATCCTAACTGCAACCTCTATTGCCAGTGTGTCAATTAAACACATTATCCCGATGGTAATGGACCGCTTCACCGAGAAGTCTAGTGTAACTGTTTCAGGTAGTAATCCGTTGATTACTTTCACCCTCAGATTCGTTGTCTGGTTTGGCGGTATGTATCTAGCTCTAACCGAAATCGGTGTTGAATTATTTGGAGTTCTCGCATCGCTAGCGGTATTTTCGCTAATTATTGGTTTAGCAGTTCAACAAACTCTTGGTAACATAATCAACTCGTTCTTACTCGCAATTGACCGACCGTTTGAAATCGGTGATCGAATTGAAGTTGATGGGACATGGGGTTCAGTTGTCGGTACTGGTATTCTATCAACTAAGGTTCTAGACCGTGATGAGCGCTTGGTCGTTATTCCAAACAATACTTTGGTTCAATCAACCATCATCAACCACGCTCGTGGTGGCGGTGATGGTGTGGCTCGTCGTATTTCTATCGTTATCGATGTTGGTGTCGATTACCGTGAGAACACCGAGCACGTCAAGTTGACCTTGCTCAATATTGCCCGTGAATGCGAATACATTATCGATGAACCTAAACCACAAGTATTGATGGTTGAACTTGGTGACTTCGCTAAGATATACCGTTTGTTTGCTTGGTGTAAGGATTATTCTGACGAGCAGTTAGCCCGTGATTGGCTGCTAAGAAACATTGACGCTAAATTCAGCAGTGAAGGCATCAACATCCCATACCCAACATCCGTTGAATTGTCCGAGAGTGTCTATACCCAAGCAGCTGCTACTAAGCAGCGTGCTGCAACTAGGCAGATGGTCAAAGAGCGTAAGGATTTGGCTGACGAACGTGAAGCAGCCAAAGCAAGCCTCGAAAAGATCAACGAGAAACTCAAAGATGTCAATTTAGACAAGAAGGTCAAGTCCGAACTTGAGGATGAGGCAAGACGTCTTGAAACAGTCATCAATATGTTTGATGGTGCTTGATTTTAGCCTGCAGAACTTGATAATTTCTAGACCTTTCATGAAAGGTGCAGGCTATATTAGCCTCATTCGATTATCGATGACTATGCAGCGTAGCGTAAGCCATGGTAATACTGTAAAATCAGCGTTTTTGATTATGATTATGATAATCATGACCCAAGTTGGGTACTTGGACCTGATAAATAGTCCAACATCCGGTAATGATTCATTTGATGATGAATCATCGGTGATGGAGACTGGAGGTTCAGGCTCTTCCAATAACCTCACGCCAAGTGTCGAAGGTGCGAATCTGCTCATTGACGAGCCCATGACCAACATCACGTTCCAATACAATGCCAGTGCGGCAAATGGCTCAGGTAGCGGCTCAAACTCTGGAACTTACAACGGCAACGGAACTGCTTGGATGGTCAAGGATATCCGCAGCGGATTTACCAGCAGTAGTCCCACCTCACTCACAGCCGTTGGCAACACCCTCTATTTCTTCGCCAATGACTATACTCACGGAAGCGAATTATGGAAGAGTGATGGAACTGCCTCAGGTACGGTGATGGTCAAGGATATCCGCAGCGGAAGTACCGGCAGTAATCCCGGCGATTTAACAGCCATTGGCAACACCCTCTATTTCCGAGCCGATGACGATACTCACGGAAGCGAATTATGGAAGAGTGATGGAACTGCCTCAGGTACGGTGATGGTCAAAGACATCAACAGCCTAACAACTCCCACCATCTATCTCCACTCCCTAACAGCCGTTGGCAACACCCTCTATTTCCAAGCCGATGACGGAACTAACGGAAGCGAATTATGGAAGAGTGATGGAACTGCCTCAGGTACGGTGATGGTCAAGGATATCCGCAGCGGAAGTACCGGCAGTAATCCCACCTTACTCACAGCCGTTGGCAACACCCTCTATTTCAGAGCCAACGACGGAAGCAACGGAAAAGAAATGTGGAAGAGCGATGGAACATCCTCAGGCACGGTGATGGTCAAGGAATCCGCAGCGGATCTGGCAGCAGTGAACCCTCCCACCTCACAGTCATTGGCAACACCCTATATTTCATAGCCAACGACGGAACCAACGGAATAGAATTGTGGAAGAGGGATGGAACATCCTCAGGCACGGTGATGGTCAAGG
>JAKMFF010000067.1 GCA_022425585.1 Candidatus Poseidoniaceae archaeon | reverse complement strand
GAGTCATACTTTCCATAGTTACCTCCTCAGGACCTACCTCGATGGTAACCGGATTGGTTTGATAATCTCTAACCAATTCAGCAACCTCGTCATCTAAAGTAGCACTAAACAAAATGGTTTGACGGTCTTTGCGGCATTCGTCTAAAATCTGGCAGACTGGTTGCATGAACCCCATATCTGCCATTCGATCGGCTTCATCTAAGACCGCTATTTCTACATCTTCTAGAGAAATAGAACCTCTATCAATCAAGTCAATTAGTCTGCCAGGACAAGCGACTAAAATGTCAACTCCGCGGTCTAATGCTTTGTATTGTTTAGTATATGAAACTCCACCATATACTGCGTATGTGTATAGTCCGAGCTCTCTAGACAGAGGGTCTAAAACCTTGAATATCTGTTCTGCTAACTCTCTTGTTGGAGTAAGAATTAGAGATGTAGGAAAGCCCGGTTCTGCTTTTTTGGTCCGCTCTATTAGCGGCAATCCAAAAGCCAGAGTTTTCCCTGAACCTGTAGGTGCTCTACAGCATAAATCATGGCCTAACATTCCGTCAGGAATCGACTCTGTTTGAACCTCAAACGGCTCGTTAATTCCTTGTGCAGAAAGTGCTTCTACCAACCTTCTGGAGACTCCTAGATCTGAAAAAGACACCATATCCAACAATCTAAGCCGCCTTGCAGCCCTATTTGATACCCCCAGTAGGTATTGGGCTTATTTTGGCCAACTATGTGTTAATCTGAATTAGCCGTCAATCCATAGAGACAAGCATTGCAACTGCATTTCCGCCACCAAGGCATAAGGTGACTATTCCCGATTTGGCTTCGGTTCTTCGCATTACGCCAAGCATGGTCATCAAGCATCTTGTTCCACTACTGCCAAGTGGGTGTCCAAGCGAAATCGCACCGCCATGTAGATTGAGCCTATCGTGTGGAATGCCGACCTCTTTTGCTACGGCACATGATGCAGAGGCGAAGGCCTCGTTGTGTTCGTAAATATCGACATCTAAAACATCCAATGAATTGCGCTCGAGAAGAGTTTTGATTGCTGGTATTGGTGCACTCATCACTCGGTGAGGTTCAACGCCGCTTGTACAATAATCATCAACATAAGCAATTATCTCCCAACCGTTTTCTTTAGCGACAGATTCATCGGCAAGTAAAATTGCACTGGCACCATCATTCAGAGTACTAGCATTACCTGCCGTAACTTGTCCTGATTTATTGAATACTGGCCTTAATTTAGCCAGCGTTTCAACATTTGAGTCCCTCTTTATTCCTTCATCTTGGGCGAATAAAATATCATCACCGCGTCTTTGTGGAACGTTAAGGGCAAAGGTTTCCCAATCAAACCAACCTTGAGTCCAAGCTTCAGCCGCTCTTTGGTGACTACGAACGGAAAATTCATCTGAATCGCTTCTGCTTATGTGTGATTCTTCGGCGATCGTCTCACCTGTATTTCCCATATGGATGTCATTGTAAACATCCCAAAGACCATCATGAATCATAGAATCTACAAGTTTAGAATCACCCATTTTCTTACCCTTCCGTTGCCCTATCAATAATTGTGGTGCGTTTGACATGCTTTCCATACCACCGGCGATGACTACCTTGGACTTGCCTGCAGTTATGCTATTTGCCGCCATCATTGCTGCTTCTAATGAACTGCCACAGACTTTGTTGATGGTCGTAGCACCGGTGGATACTGGCAAACCTGCACCAAGGGCTACTTGCCTTGCTGGATTTTGGCCACACCCTGCTTGCAGTACTTGACCAAACAAGACTTCGTCAACGATTCCTGATGATGCATCAATTCCAACTCTGTTGCACAATTCCTTCACAGTAGCGACACCAAGTTCAGTAGCAGTCATTGAAGATAAAGTGCCCAAGAAACTGCCGATTGGTGTTCTTGCTACTCCACAGATTACTACTCTGGACTTGCTCATAGTCAATCCAATGAGAACCAAGACTTCAATATGTCCATCAAAGATTTTCATAAATCTGAGGAAGACTTGATGAAAGAAGAGTCTTGGGAGAAACATGGCGAAGTTCAAGACCGAATTTGAAACAGACCGTGAGGCAAACCAAATGAGACATGTCGAGGTTGAGATAGATTTCACCTCAAATGCCCTTGCATCTATCCTTTATCGACAAGGAGATACAGTTGTATTAGCATGTTGTACCAAAGAAGCAAGACTACCAGGCTGGTTTCCTAGAGATTCAACCAAGGGCTGGGTCCACGCTGAGTATTCTCTGCTACCAGGCTCGACCGATTCTAGATTTAGAAGAGAGAGGCGCGGTGCTAAAGGCAGGACCCAAGAAATTGAGCGCTTGATTGCTCGTTCACTTCGAGCGGCAGTCGACTTAGAACAATTAGGACCTATTGCTCTCAACATTGATTGTGACATCCTAAACGCTGACGGAGGAACAAGATGTGCTTCAATCACTGCAGCAAACTTAGCACTTCGGTTGGCAGTTAGAAGATTAATCGCTAGTGGACAGTGCCTACCTATCGAACACAGGCCAACTGATGAAGAGCGTAAATCTGGTTGGAGCGCACCAGAATTGAATGAAGAGGAAAAAATGGCGCATGAAAACAAAGTGATTCCACATGACTTAGCAGCAATTTCAGTTGGTTTGATCGAAGGGGATGTATACCTAGACCTCGATTATGTGCTGGATTCCAATGCTGATGTTGACATGAATGTAGTGAAGACAAGCGATGGCAACTACGTGGAACTACAAGGCACTGGTGAAGAATCTACATTTTCGGGCGAAGAATTGTTTGCTTTAATTGCCCAAGCAGATGCTGGACTAGATGCTCTATTTGATGTTCAAGCAGCAATTTTAGATGGTATCAATTAAATTTGATTTCATTGGAAGAGTTGAAATGCCAAATCATATCGCAGGTACTTGCGGGTAGGTAGCTTAGTTGGGAGAGCGCAGCACTGAAG
>JAKMFF010000329.1 GCA_022425585.1 Candidatus Poseidoniaceae archaeon | reverse complement strand
GATAATATGCTGAGAAAAGGAATCGCTGATGAAGTGTGGGCCACTGGCGGAGTAGCAAATTTATTGATTGAATATTCTGGAATTGATATTGGTGAATTGAATCATAATTTTTTGGTTGGGGAATTAGGCGAGTCCTATCACTCTACAGTAGCAACTGCCAAATCAATGCTAAATGATTTTGCTGACAAAATAAAACTGCCAACAGACCTTGCGGCAAATATTGAAGATAATCGAGTGGATTTAACACTAGCTGATTTGCCCGTCGCTGCGCCGATTTTTGATATTGGAATCAACTCAACAATGAGCCTTTCGGCCGCTATTAAGTCTGCAGGAACAATAATTCTAAACGGTCCTGCAGGTGTTTTCGAACTTACTGATTTTGCTCTAGGCACGATTGAGATGTTGAACGCTTGTGCCGAATCAACTGGCTATGTCGTGGTGGGAGGAGGTCATACTGCCACCTTAATCATGAATCGCGGGTTATCTAGCAAAATGGGCCATCTATCAACTGGTGGAGGTGCTTGTTTGAATTATCTAGCCGGCAAGGTATTGCCAGGTATTGCAAGCCTTGAGTACAGTGCCCGAAAATACCAATTAACCATCTCTCAGTCCATAACTGACAATTAAATAACACAGCCATCACCCATCAACAAGGATTGATGCCAATGTCAGAGGAATATGCTGCAAGATATACAGATACAATTCTGTATGACGGCAGTACCAACAAGTTTGTTGGTGATGTATTAATCCACGATGATGGGTCTTGGTCGAAGTCTAATGGTGACGAAGATGTTAGGCAAGTTATCGACGGTAGTTCTAGACTTTTGACTCGTTCCTTGCAAAACTGGCATACTCATCTTGCTATGCAATTAAATGCGAGAGATTTTAGTGATGGTTACCCATTAAATCAATGGCTCAATGAGGTGATATTTCCTACCGAAGCAAGATTGAGTCCAGAATATGTTCGAGTCGGCGCTACCGCAGCAGCAAGTGAAATGATTGCTACTGGTTGTAGTTTTGCGGCTGATATGTACTTTTATCCAGCAATAACTGGTAATGTCCTCGAAGATGCTGGTATTAGGGGCCTTATTGGCGGACCTGTCAGTGATTTTGCACTACCATCACACCCTGATGCAAAATCGGCATTAGATGAAATTGATAACTTACTTCAAACCCAATCAATTCACGACCGTATTCAGTATGCAATTGCTACCCACTCAATTTACCTATGTAGCGAGGAGACGCTAGTCAGGGCAGCGGATTTAGCAGAACGAAGGCAAGGAAGATTACATATTCATGTCAGTGAGACAAGAAAGGAAGTTGCCGATTGCTTTGAAAAAACCGGCAAATATCCTGTTGAGTATCTTGACAGTATTGGTTTTTTCAAGCCGGGCACAGTATGTGCACATGCTAGTTGGGTTAAGAAAAATGAAATCCGGATTTTGAAAAATCGTAATGTTACTGCAGTACATTGTCCTTCATCAAACATGAAATTAGCCTGCGGTGGTACTCTGTCTTTGCCCGCTTACCAAGAGGTGGGCGTCGATGTCAGACTAGGGACTGATGGTGCTGCATCTTCTGGTAATGGACTGAATGTATTATCTGAAGCTCGTACTGCTTCACTAGTTCAGCGACACGATCATTGGGATGCTACCCTTTTGCCGGCCAAGGATATCTTTCAAATGGCAACCAAGGGTAGTCAAGATTGGGTTGCTTGGGATTTAGATGATGTGCGAATGTACCCGCGCGGTAGATCTAGCAACCGACATTTGGCTAACTTAGTGTTCAATGGTGCAAACTGTCTAGATATGTGGGTTGATGGACAGGCAGTACGACAAGATGGCACAACTAATACCGTGGATGAAAGCAAGGCGATGAATGACCTTGAAGTCTCAATTCAGTCATATTATGAAGGTCTTGAGTAATCATTCATATTTGGTTAATGTATAGCCAATTATGATGATAATGAATCCGATAAAATAACCTGTAGCAGACAAGGAAATCTCTACTGTATAATCAACATTTAACTCAAAATCTTCGGGAACTTCTGTCATAGTACCAATACCAACAAAATATTCACCAGACTTGACGTTCCACGAAACTCCGGCTTGATTATCGTCACCAATTGCTTCAAATTCATTATCTCTTGAAGTACAAAGTTCACTGTTGCCCATTTGTTCTATCAAGGTTAATCCATCACACTGAGCTTTCTTATCAGCGTCTGCGACTACCAAAAAAACGTCATTACGATCCCAGGTCACCTCAGCATTGGCTGTGATGAATAATGCCAGTGGATTAGATTGAATTGGTTCGTCAGAAAAAAATACTGAATTAGGAACATTTGGCGTTGGCACGCCTTCAACACTTTCTTCCGTGGTAAAACCAATTGTCCCAAGCAAACAAATAATCACTGATAAAGCGATTAACCCAGTACCGATTTTACCATTTCTGTGCAAATAAGTCACCTACAATTGTAAAAACGCTAGAGCAAGTATAACATAACTGCCAAGTAGCATTGCACCTTCTAGCCAATTTGATTTACCATCAGCTAAAATTGAATTTACCACTAGTACTGCAACAAAGGTTGCAGCCGTTTCAAGCATGCCAAATTCTAAGGTTAGAGGTACGCCAACAGCCCAAGCAAACAGTATCATTGCAGGGGCTGCGAACAAAGCAATCTGGACACTGCTCCCTATTGCGATAGCAATTGACAAATCCATCTTATCTTTACCTGCCACAATTACTGCGGTAAAGTGTTCTGCTGCATTACCAAAGAACGGCAGCAGAATTACTCCAATAAATAGTTCAGGCAGCCCCCATTCATCTACTGCAGCCTCTAGACTGTGCACTAAGATATGAGCCATCCAAGCAACTAATACGGTCGCTGCAATTAGTAATGTCCAAGCATCCTTGTTGGTCATTGTAGGATCTTCATGATGGCCGTGCCCCGGCTCTGTAGCAAATACGTGGGCATGAGTTTTGAGTTGGAACAGTAACGCAAGTCCGTAGATAATCAACAAAACTATTGCCGCATAACGAGATATGACTTCAACATCAGTTGATGTACCTCCTGAATGATGTAGTGCACTTGGAATAATAAAAGCGACAATTGCTAGTAATAACAGTGTGCCATTCATTTGAATTGCATCGCTGTTGAATGTTTGTTCCTTGTGTTTTAAACCACCCCAAACCAATGCTAAGCCCAGTACAAGCAGCATATTACCAAGGATTGAACCAATTAGGGATGCTTGAGTCACCGTTACCATTGTATCAACAATATCCGGGTCCTTTGATGCAGCATAGATGGCAAGGCCAACAATGATTAGTTCAGCAGCATTGCCAAACGTGGCGTTGAGAAATCCACCGATTGCCTCACCCGTACGCAAGGCAATTTCTTCGGTACCCTTGCCCATAAGAAATGCTAGGGGCATAATAGCAATCATTGAGAACAGGAATGCCATAGTAAGATTATGGTCGTAATTGAAATAAATCGCTAACGGTAACGCTACCAATAACCAATTTAATTTATTCTTAAATGGGTTAAATGCATCGAGTAAAGTGTCCATTGCATGTTCGACTTCGTCGACTATTTCCTCAGCGACTGCCTCTAAACCTGTCTCTGCCATGACGTTGTGATTGAAAATACACTAATTGAGGTATCTGTCCAATTACAGTTAATCATCCGATTTTTTCCTTCTAGTAGGCCTACGCTTTGGCGCATTCTTGGGCGCTACTCTGCGACCTACCTTACGCCTCGGCTTGGGCTTCTCTTCGACCTCGTCGTCATCAAAATCATCATCATCTAAACCAAAGAATGAATCGTCATCATCCTCTGGTTCAGGTTCCGCCTTGGCCTTGGTTCTTCGGGATTTCCTACTAAGAACATTGACGGCAAATGGATCTTCTTCTTTGTCTTCTGGTTCTTCAACATCAGGGACTGTTTTTTCTTCTTCTTCTTCTACCGGGAGGCTTTTGTTAGTGTTAGTTATTGAGTCCATATCGACATCTTGACTGGTTCCAATAAATTCAGACATCCAATCGTCATCATCAAATTCATCATCAGACTTTTTCTTCTTTGGACCTCGCATTCCAGAACTGATTACTAACAGCATCAATATAATTGCCAAGAAGGCAATACTCGAAGTCACCCAAACAAAGACGTATGGCGGGTCGCTATATGATGGTTCAACTACTATTGGTTCTGGCTCTGCCTTAAGTGATTCTTCATAGTTGCACACTGTGGTTCCATCAATTCTGTTTCGACAATAATCAACAATGAATATTATCTGTTCCACTACTTCATTTCCAGCTGAATCTATCGCTCTAATTGATACGGCGTGAGTTCCGGGTTCGAAATTTCCTGCACTTATTTCTTCGGAGAAAACAACTGTTTTGTTATCTTCATCTAATGATTGGAGATTTGTCGGGAATGTCCACGGTGTTGTTGAAGAATCCCCGGTTGCGTAATTGTACGTGAATTTGTATTGTACTGTTGAAATCTCTACATCATCGCTAGCACCAGAGTTAATGGTGATTTTATTGCCGTAAAGGTACTTTGAGCCATCTTGCATTGATGATGGAGAATAGACTGATAACACCGGGTTTTGAGCGTCTAAACTTCTATCTTCCCACTGAATAATATTGCTGTTATAGCTTTCGTCTACCAAAGCGGTTTCAATGGTGATCATTCCAGCAGAGACTGAATTTTGTACATCGAAAGTTAGATAATATTCTGGACCAATGTTTGGGTTTAGGTAATTATCAGCATAAAGTAACATTTGTCTGGCAGAATTAGTTATATCTCCGCCGGTTGAAGTTACCAAACTAACTGTTGGAGCCGATAAGAGATATTCGTCACTTAACAAGTGAATCGAATAACTTCCAGAAGTCAGTGAACTACTAGTGTATATTTCACCATTATCATCATACAGGGTGTAATTGGCAGTTGGAGGAACTGTGTCTTCTTTCACTTTCAAAGCATTACCTCCAGAGCCTGGGAATGATTCTAAATTTACATTGCCTGCTT
>JAKMFF010000339.1 GCA_022425585.1 Candidatus Poseidoniaceae archaeon | reverse complement strand
AGTTATTCATTTCCCGTTTCCCTCCGGATACGGTTCATGACACCCGAGTCATGTAGGGGCGAGACATCAACGTCCGCGTGTAGAAACCACAGAGCCGCTCTCGCCGCCCCAAGGCTTTCAGCCCACCATGAAGACGATTTGTGGTACAGGGTACGCCTAGCTCCCCACCTATCCCGCTACGCCCTGCCATGATTGGTATTTTAACGGAACGGTTATCCAACAAATTCATTCTTCATACTTTGAAGGACAAGATGTTTTAATTATCTCAGCTTCAAAGACATATTGTGAATCGATATATTTCAAGACACCTTTTGCGTATACTGTACGGTTGTCATCTAGTCCATTGGAAACTGATGCTTGAGCGAATTCGACTAGAATTTGATTGCTACTACCGTGCAAAATGAAAGTCATTGAAGAGTTATCAATACTGCCATCCAATACTTCACCTCTAATTGATATCTCATCACCTACATATTTTGATGGTGAGTCCATAATTTCATCTACGGTTCTAGTTGGCTCAGGCGATTGTAAGATTACGACTCCAACTAAAATCAAAGTTAACAATCCACCAGAGATAAGTAACCTAGTTCGTCTGGTAAACAGTTAATCATCCCCTTTATGGTCTAATCCAATTGCTTGTTCAATTGAGGTGAAGTTATGCTCGCGTAACTTCTTCTTTAAGCCCTTGACTATGTCTTTGCTAATACTTGGACCTTGAAAAACAAATGCACTATACGCTTGTAGTAAGCTTGCGCCGGCAGTTATCTTCTGCCATGCATGTTCGGCATTCATGATTCCACCAACACCAACAATTGGAAATTTACCGTCCGTGATCCGGTATATTAAACGGATGAACTCTGTTGATTTATCAACTAAAGGAAGGCCGCTCATTCCACCATTTTCAGCCATAGTCTTAGCATCTTTAGCATCAGTTGTTGCAACTCTTGAAACAGTTGTATTAGTGGCAACTATTCCTGAACAACCTGAATCAATAGCCGTTTTTACTATCAATTCTAATTGCTCGTGGGACATATCTGGGGCTACTTTCACTAAAATCGGTTTAGCGGGTAAAGTCTTGGTTTGACAATTGTTCTGATTAACCTTCATGCATGAAGCGATTATTTTTGACAAATCGTCTTGGTTTTGTAAATCTCTAAGATTAGGAGTATTTGGTGATGAGACATTAATGACGAAAACATCTCCATAATCCCACAACCTATCCATAGTTGTAGAATAATCAGTATGGGCCTCGGAATTATCAGTGAGTTTGGATTTTCCAAGATTAACCCAGACAGGAATATCAAGAGGGCCATGTTTTTTGAAATGAAGACCTAAAGTCTGGGAAATTTTTTCTGACCCAGGATTATTAAATCCCATTCTATTTATCAGCGCTTGATGTTTGTCGGAGCGGAACATGCGGGGTTTTGGATTACCGGATTGCTCCAGCATTGTAACACCACCAATTTCTGCAAAGGAAAGACCAATTGCCTGCCATCCAAGTAATACTTCTGCTTTTTTGTCCATCCCTGCCGCAAGGCCAAAGGGATGTTTGTAGGAATGTCCAAAAACCTCGACAGGCAAATCATGTTTAGTTTGGTAAATGACATTCAAAGCCAATCTAGAGGCGGAGAAAGCGGACAATTTCTTTAGGAAATATAGCGACCTGTGATGCGCTTTTTCAGAATCCTGAAATTTCAACGTGGGGCGAATCAACATGCGATATGGTAGCCCCATGAAACTTCCACAATGATGGTATCATTCAAGACTTACCCCTCATTGGCCCAAATGTGCAGATGAATCACCCTCTATGGCCAGTTGTCAGGGAGGCAGCAAGAAGAATCGTTAGATTAGAAAATTTAGAAATCTATGCCCCTAACGAATTTAGAGAACCAATCAATATATTGTCCAGCAAAATATCAGACCATATTCCTCAACGAGCAATTTTTCCAAAACATGTTGAGGATAAAGAAAATAATATCAAAATTTATGACTGCTCCAAGAAGGTTCCTAAATTGATCATTGAGGTGAGCTTGGTTGAGCCAGAAATCGACGTTTGTTGGGTAAAAATGACCGCAGAGGTCGGATTTACAGCAGTAATAGATTCCTGCTTACGATTACTTGAAGCGGGATATCCTGGTTG
>JAKMFF010000334.1 GCA_022425585.1 Candidatus Poseidoniaceae archaeon | reverse complement strand
TAACCAGGGTAACCACGTCGACCAGGAACTTCTTCTCTTGCCGCACCAATTTGCCTTAGTGCATCACAATAGTTTGTCATATCTGTATAGATAACAAGTACGTGATAGTCCTTCTCAAACGCCAAATATTCTGCAGCGGTTAATGCTAATCTTGGAGTAATAATTCTCTCGACTGCAGGGTCGTCTGCCAGATTGACGAATAGAACCGCATTTTCAAGTGCTCCTGTTCGCTCAAGATCTGACCTAAAGAAGTTATACTCTTCCGCAGTGATACCCATAGCACAAAATACCACAATAAATTCTTCATCCGAACCCTTCAACTTTGCTTGACGAGCAATTTGCAGCGCAATATCATTGTGTGGCAAACCTGATGCTGAAAAGATTGGTAACTTTTGACCTCTTACTAGAGTCGTACAGCAATCAATAGCAGAGATACCAGTTTGAATAAAGTCGTGAGGACTTTGTCGACTGTAAGGATTAATAGCAGCACCAATAATATCTGCGTTTTCATCAGCGACGATAGATGGTCCACCATCTCTTGGCCTACCTGCACCGTCAAGAATTCTACCGATTAGTTCAGTACTAACTGGTAGTTTGAAAACGTCACCCATGAAAGTTACACCAGATTCCCGGTTGATTTTAGCTGTCCCTTCAAAAACTTGAACGATAACTAATTCATCAGAAGTATCCAGTACTTGGCCATTTTTCATTGAACCATCTGCAAGTCTGATTGTTACGATCTCGCCAAATGCTACAGGTTCGGTTTTATTCAAGAAGACCAGAGGTCCTTTAACGTCGGTAATTGTTCTATATTCTTTTCCACTCATGATAATTCCTCCTAGTTACCCTCCACGGTATTAGCAATTTCATCGGTCATTGCAGTTACCATAGTATCGATTTCGTCGATGTAGCCTTTCTCAAATCTACCTCTCATCAAATCGGTTCTTGCTGGAATGTTGACCACATCATTTAGTTGTGCACCAGATGCCATTGCTGACTTTGCAGCCTCTTGGAATGAAAGAATTGCTTTGGCCATTTTATACTGCAGATTGATGTCACAGTAGGCATCAACTTCGTGGAATCCGTTTTGTTGTAAGAAAAATTCTCTAATCATTCTAGCGACTTCAAGGGTTAGTTGTTGATCTACTGGCAGTGCATCAGACCCAACTAATTGAACAATCTCTTGCAATTCAGATTCAATTTGCAGTAAACCGCTAATTTGAGTCCTTATCTCAGGGAAGTCTTGGGCAATGTTGTCTCTAAACCACTGATCTAAACTTTGTGGGTAAAGTGAATAGGAATTTAGCCAGTTGATAGCAGGGAAGTGCCGTTGTCTAGCTAATCCAGCATCTAGACCCCAGAAAACCTTGACAATCCTTAGGGTACCTTGTGATACAGGTTCGGAAATATCTCCACCAGGTGGAGAAACCGCACCAATTACAGTTACTGACCCATCGTCGCCGTTGAGCGTCTCGACACGTCCTGCGCGTTCATAGAACTCTGCAATACGAGAAGATAGGTATGCAGGATATCCTTCTTCACCAGGCATTTCTTCTAGACGGGATGAAATTTCACGCATTGCTTCAGCCCAACGAGATGTTGAGTCTGCCATCAATGCAACGTCGTAACCCATGTCTCTAAAGTACTCAGCAATGGTAATTCCTGTGTAAACTGACGCTTCACGTGCAGCAACAGGCATGTTTGAAGTGTTGGCTATCATAACAGTTCTGTTCATCAATGGTTTACCAGTGTTTGGATCGATTAGATGCGGGAATTCGTCAAGAACTTCAGTCATCTCATTGCCTCTTTCACCACATCCAATATAGACAACGAGTTGGGCGTCTGAATACTTTGCAAGTGATTGTTGGGTAACGGTCTTTCCAGAGCCAAATGGACCAGGAATACCAGCAGCTCCACCTTTTGCTAACGGGAATAAGAAATCAAGAATTCTCATACCTGTAACCAGAGGAGTATCTGGTGCATACTTTTGGCGGAATGGCCTGGGTGACCTTACCGGCCACTTTTGCATCATTTGAAGGTCTGAGCCATCATCAAGAGTACAAACGGTTTCAGTGACATTGAAGTCGCCTGATTTGATTGATTTTACCTTACCGCTTTT
Source organism: Candidatus Poseidoniaceae archaeon (assembly GCA_022425585.1). The sequence continues at coordinate 2,727 of JAKMFF010000334.1, read as the reverse complement.
ACCTGGAGGCACCATAATTTTGTGAACAATCGTTTCAGTCTCTTGTACGTGACCAATCACTTGACCACTAGCAACATCGTCACCCTTGGCAACAACTGGTTCAAAAGTCCATTTCTTTTCCAAATCAAAAGCATCGGCATCAACACCTCTGGTGATGAATACGCCCATTACTTCCTCAAGTGTCGCCAAAGGCCTTTGAATCCCATCATAAATTTGGGTCAAAAGACCGGGTCCCAAAGATACTGAGAGTGTTTCCTCAGTATTCAAAACTGGCTCACCTGGGCGTATTCCGGACGTATCTTCGTAAACTTGGATTACAGCCTTATCGCCGTGAAGTTCGATAACTTCACCCATCAGACCTTCATCTCCAACTCTGACCACGTCGTACATAGCTGCATTCATTCCAGTAGCGGTCACTACAGGACCGGATATTCGATATATTACTCTTTCATTACTCATATTTTTTCCTCCTTGTTGGAATTTATTTCCATAAATCGACTCCTATTGCTTTACGAATTGTATCTCGCAAAGTAGTATCCTCTTCTGTTCCAATTCCTAGAACAGTAGGGGTTACTGATGTAGAGAGTTGATTTCTCAATCTCTCAGGTAGGGTTGGTATTATCGCGGAGTCGACCACGATTATCCCTACGTCTTTTGAATTTAACAGAGATTTTAGTTGAGAGATCATCTCATCCTCTGTCTCTGGGTTGAAAGTGTTTGAAATTCCGGCAAGTTGGAATCCCAAAGTGAATTCTTGTGAACCTACTACTGAAAATTCCATAATTACACCTCACAGTATGTGCGCCTCGAGCACTTCCGGTGGCAAACCGGCAAATCTTCCTCTTACAATAATTCTCAAATCAGCTACTTCTTGTACCTTCATGGCAACATAGTAGACAATTGGTAGCGGGGAAATGGGGTGGAGATAACTCATCTTTTTCATGAACTTATATTCCCTTTCCTTAAACCAAGTGACTATTGAATCTAGGCTTCTAGAGCTAGAAACTTCTTCAAGCAGTGTTTCAAAGTGTGTCATGTCGAATCTCGAAGAGGCTCTTAAGACATCCATTAATGCTGAGCGGCCTCCGGCTGCAATCGTTGAAAAAGACCTAGTTGGCAATATTTTTCCGCCAGGAATAAGCATGCTTGCGGTTTCTTCCGAAGTTATACCGATTGAATTCGCCTCGAGTATATTCAGCATATTACGGTGATCTATTTCCATTGCGAGATAGTCTCGCAAATATTTGGTTGCCGGATTATTTGCCTTCAATGACTTGATTGCTGATTTGTAGTAATGTCGGTCTAAAGCATCTTCATAATCAGATAACCTAGAATCTTCTGCTAGTGATTTGAGATCAGAGCCGAATGATTTTCTGCGCATTTGCAATACTGCAGAACGCAAGTCATCAGAGTTTTCAATTATTTTTAGCCATGGAGTGTTAATTTCATTCAAGTCTGGTAAGATTGAATTAGATACCTTATCCAAGGAGACCTCATTAACCACTGACCTTAGAACAACCTTGGCGTTTTGGTATTCGAATCTTGATGTGTATATTTCTACTACATCACGAATCTTACCATTACACATGGACAGAATATTGTCTAATTCAGATTCCAGGTTGTGCGTAAGTGCGGCTTCAACTAAATCTGCACCAGTTAATTTACCTGCATACAGATTCACCTCATCAGAGTAACCCATGTTACTTACTGATGAAGTAAGTTGATCTGTAGATTGATTGATTAACTGACGCATACGCGCCAAATCTGCAAGTTTCTTCCTTCGAGATTTTGCTCTCGAAGCGACATATGCAGTGTTAGCAACCAAATTTTCCACCTCATCCAAACAATATTTTGTTAACTTCAGACAAAGAGTCTGCCCAAGCTGTATCTAGCATTGTGTCAAATCTCATGTCATAGGATACTGAACCATCCGCAGCTTCAAGAATAAAACCACCAAGTCCGTCAACGGACTCACCAACTTTCCTTTTACCTTTCAAGTCACTTAGCGCTTTTTTATCTACTTCAACAGGTCTTATTACAAAATCTGCTGATGCTAATTTATTAGCTTTGGACATCAATGATTTCAGCATACTTGCCCGTCCCTTGAAACCGGGATCGGCTAGTTGTTCCTTAATTGCTGCATGTGTGCTATCCATAGCTTCTCTTTTGGCGATTAATATGGCCTTTTGATTAGCTTGTCTGGCGCTAGCAACAACTTCTCTAGAAATCTGAGATGCTTCACGTTCAGCACGCGAGTTGGCTTCGTCAGTAATTCCAGAGGCTTTGGTTTCTGCATCATTGATAATCTGCTTTGCTTCAGTCTTGGCTTCCTTCAGTATCGCATCAACATCTGCTTTAGCAGATGCAGCAATGTCTTTGGCCAATGTTTCGAGCGTCATACTTATTCCTCCATTTTCTCCAACAGTAATCTAGACTGTCAAAGTTAAATGTTCACTGAAGGAACAATGGCAATGCGCCCAAGATAACGATAGATTCTGGCAAAGCGGTGAAGATTAGTGCGACACCAAATTTGCTTCCGTCTTCCGCTAGCATGCCTACAGCGGCACTGCCGATTGCTGCTTGTGAGTAACCGGCACCAATGGCCGCAAGACCAAGTGCTAGACCGACACCTATCATGCCGATATCTCCGTTTATGTCGTTATCGTCTTCTGCTGCTGCATCTTGTGCTGCAACACCTTGGGCAACCAGGGTTACTACCAACAATAC
>JAKMFF010000326.1 GCA_022425585.1 Candidatus Poseidoniaceae archaeon | reverse complement strand
TTGCCGGTAAATCCACTAAAAGAATTAGCACCTAATACGCTGATTGCTATTGTTGGTTCTGAATCGATTGATCGTTTGGAATACAAATCAACTTTCGAGCGTGGCGGTGTTGCTACAGACCGTTCATCGTTAGAATTCACGATTGAGGACATACCAGAGGTTGTTTTGGTCGAGGGTAGTTTCCTAATTGCCCCTACAGGTATTGACCGAGTTAACTATGACAACCCCAATCTCAACTCGATTGCTCAGATATTTGATAATGCTGTGCTAAGTGTTGTTCAAGTGCGCTAGATATTGGCGATATTGTAAATTCACTCCCAGATTTAATCGTCAGTACAACCGGTTCAGAAGGCGGTAAGTTACATATCCACTGTTATGACCAAGTCACGGGCAACATTGCTGGCGACCCGCGAGAAACAGCTGAAATTGGCTTGGTTGAATTATCATTTTCAAGCAGTGATAACCCAGTGATCGAGGGTCAAGACCACATTTTGATTGCCGAAGACACCAATATCGAATTAGTAATTGGCAGAGATGGTCAACCAATTAAACCACTAGTTCCAGTTGCTATCAGTATTCGAGTTTCAGGAATTTCTAGCGTGGTTCAAGAGTTTGACCCAGATACAGATGTCAGGGATCTTGAAATTACCGGCTCCACTGGGGAGTCACTTCTAATTGGCCACATTAAGCACCAGGATGGTGACCAGAGCACTGCTACGACTCAATCGGCTAGGATTTCTAATCGCCCTGACACACTAAAAATTATCCAAACCTCAAACGATGTGACATATCAAGCAAGTGATACAATCCAGTCAATTACCTATGGCGGTAAAAGTCCAAGCCAACAAAATGCAATTCAATTGAACGGACTGCCAGATGAGTTCTCGTTAACCCTGGGAGATACCCTTGGATATACTGGAAGGGAAGCAATAGACTCCATAATCATCCAACTTTCAAACGCCACTGAAGCAAGAACAATGGACGGGGACCATTTTAGATTCTATGTTAATCAAGACACTTCAGAGGCTAGTTTGAGTTTGAAGATTTCAGATATAATTAGTTTGAAAAGATACTCACCTCAAGTGCCAGATGCAGTTGGGCCAGAGGGCAATTCAATTATCGAAATGGTACGCAGCCAATCTTCACCATTCTACGTCTTACTTGAGGATGAGTCGCAATATGACGATGAATTCCTCGGCATGAATGGGCGCGTTATGTTGGACCCTTTACCATCAAACATCAGTCTAGCCTTCCCGAGTACTGTTGATTCGTCTGGCCTTGAACTACCAAGTTTCGATGAAGGTGAAGGAATTGAATCGCTATCTTTCTTCCTCGGAGATTTGGTCGACTTTGGCTCTTCAGTTAACGATTTAATCTATGATTTTACCAAGGATCTAGTCGGTACAGAGGGAGACGAAGAGGACTTTTCTCTTGGTGTTGATTTGCTGACTGGTGAGGCGTTCAATCTAACGGTAGACGTTAGAAAAGGCAACAACGGCTTGGATGAACCAAGCTGGTCCCATGGCATTGGTATGAATGCAAAAGAAGCCTCAGTACTCAATTTCAATCTGTCTCGCCTACCCTCATTGACTCAATCGGATTTACAATCCGCTAACGATATTCTTGATGATTACAAAATAGATAAATCCGAGGAAGGCTTAGCGCTTGATATTTTGACACGTTCAGACATTACTCAAGCAGATATGCTGATTGCTGTTTTAGAGGACGGAACAATATTTGATTTTGAACGAAATCTACTCAATGAAACATTGCTAGAAGAACAAGGAATTACCTTCGAATTTCGCCGTAGTTGGCATAATCGGCTATGGTTGCCGCAATTACCTGCTGGAGAAATATCTCTAGAGTATGATTTTAGGATGATTGGTGACATTCCTCAATACGAATTTGAACTATTCCTTGGGCAATGGAAACCACTAAGAGAACAAATCAGTATAGTGATTAATGGCTTACAGGGAACAGATATGGATCTAGTAATCGACGGTTTAGACACTACTAAACCCAATGATGTTAGTGCAAATGCAGTATTCTTTACGCAAGATGATTTGATAGTTCCAAGATTTAACGTAATAATGACTTATGATTTTGGCTCTAATCTAGATTCTGTTCATGCTACTTTCATAGATCGAATCGAAGATACTAGGGTTGAATCATTGATTATTGATGTGGCCCAATCAATGGAGTTTTCAGCAACTATTGGGGATATTTTCAACATATCTATGAATGTTCCAGAACAATTTAGAACACAGGGTAAATTCTCAGCAGAAAAATTGATGATTCAACAAATGCGGTATATCGATGGATTTTGGTGGCCTGCAACTACTTTCATGCGAAACCTACCAAGCGTTATGTCATTATCAGCCATACCTGCTAATGATTTTGATATTAGAGAAGACACTTCATTCCAAGGAATGATGACACTTGATTACTCATCTAATGGTGATGACTTAGATTTGTACTTAGAGGCTAGTGGTAGAGCTGTTGACTTCCGTGGCGATGTACTGATGATTGCTCAAGGTTTGCCATCAACGTTCAAACTTGAACCGACTAATGATTGGGGACTGAGAGTTGCTTCATCAGGGGAAGGAGTTGAAAGTCTGTACATGAAACAAACCAACATTCCAGTACAACCAGGAGTCATGGTTAACCGATTAGAATTAGTCGGAGAGGACCTTAAATCAGCGACAATAAAAGTCAAGAGAGGCCCATACGAATATCCTGTAATAATCCTTGAAGACATTACCTCGGGCCGAATTGTGGCAAGTTCTCAAGTCACCTCACAACCTGGCTACTATGTTGACTTCTTTGGCGATACCAAATTTGACGGTCGTGCAGTAATGCTAGATACTCAATTTACTGGTATAATTCCAGTATCTTCTTCCTTGGGAGTAAACGGCATGGTTTCTGATTTATCCTTAATTGGCACCTTGACTGGTGGAAATGTTGAGACCAGACACATCTTGTTAGTGGAGCCAGTCACCTCGCTAATCGCTAGTACAATTGCAATGTTGGGTTGATAAAATGGTTAGTGATGAGATATTCAATGATGAAGAGGAACTCCTCATCCATGAAGATTCAATCTATGAGACTACTCAAATGACCGAGGAAGAACTAGCGATCCTTCAAGCCTCAAAAGACGCGGCACAATTC
>JAKMFF010000302.1 GCA_022425585.1 Candidatus Poseidoniaceae archaeon | reverse complement strand
ATCTGGGCTATCGTGTGGATTTAGAACTCTATGCATGTTTTCGTGGCCTTCGAAATTAATTCCTACCAAGTCCCATGTTTCTTTTTCATTCCAGTCTGCGCCAACCCAAATGTGTTGAACGGTAGGGACTGATGGAGTATCGTTGTTTGGCAAAGAAATTACCACCTCAAACTCGACTGGGATTTGTGAGCCAAGCATCTTTTCTGCAACAAATACTGTGCTAGTATTTGGCAACTGGTCGACAATAGGTTGGCGAAGAAGGTGATATACGACTTCCCAGCCTCTTTCGTCGCCGCCATCTGGGAAATGTGTGCCAGTGACCATTGAACAATAATTTACTCCGCCCTCAAATTTCATCCACTTGGCAAGTGCTTGCCAGTGCTGAGGTGGCGTAGTGACTCTAACGAATGAATACTTCTTGGCATTTGAGTGTTGAATGATATCAGCATTGATGCCGCTGCCGCTGAATCGGTCATTGATTGCATCTGCACACTCGGTGACAGCTATCGCATTTTGCTCTAGAGTGATTGTCATTCCCATTACTCATCACCTACGATAATTGGCTTCTCGGCGTCTCTACCGGAACTTGGCGCACCACCAATTCTGATAATCTTCTCTCGTAGTAGGCCAAATCCATCAATCAGAGCCTCTGGTCTTGGCGGGCATCCTGGAATGTATACATCGACTGGTATAACCGTGTCAACTCCCTCGAGAATGTTGTATGATTGGAAATATGGACCTCCTGATATTGCGCACTCACCCATTGCAATGCAGTACTTTGGCTCAGGCATTTGCTCCCATAGTCTTACGATTTTATCAGCAAACTTCTTTGAAATCGGGCCATTGACCAACAGCACATCTGATTGTCTTGGGGATGAACGGAATAGAACACCGAACCTGTCACCGTCGAATCTAGGCGTTGCTGCTGCGGCCATTTCGATAGCACAACACTTTATCCCCAAGTGGAGTGTAAAGAGTGATTTCCTCCCTGCCCAATTGAAAAATCGGCCTGCTAACACGCTAAGGAATTGTTTGATTCGAGTGGCTTTGAGTGCTTCATCGGTAACTCCACAGACCATCTCAACCAACGCACGACTGTTGAATGCTGCAAAATTTTCTCCAGGATCTGCCATAATTTCACCTCAAATGTAGATTCTTCCTCGCTTTCTAAAAACGTACCAAACGCCAAGAGACATGATTGCAAAGTAAGCGCTTAGCACCACCAGTGCATCTTTTGCCTTAGCAACTGCACTATCTCTCGCACTGTCAGCTAGGTCGGCAGCGGTTGCATCAGAAGCAACCATTCCTCCCAAAACCAAAAACATGAATGCTACGTCGAAAACCAAGAAAATGATGGCATACCAGTAATATTGGAAGTGAAATTGAATCATCGCGTCGCCAACAGGTTCGCTACCGCATTCGAAAGTTGTCAACCTCCGAGGATATAGGCTGTGATCTCTTTCATAACCCTCCAAAAGGTATGACTTCGTTATGTGTGGACGGGCTGGATCGACTCTTGGTCTAACAACCCATGTGATGATGAAATTAGTCAGTGGCATCAATATCCCAACGACGGTTAGAAAGCCGATTGAGAGGTACGCACTTGGCACTGATTCTAGTCCGGACATTTATTCACCCAGTGCAAAGCATACGCTTAGCAAACGTTCCAATAATTACCCCTCAATAAGGGTTGCCAAATGTTTGATTTTTTTTTATTTTTGAAACCAGCAATTAGAGTCGTTTTTCCCTAAATAAAAACCATCGATTAATAGCAAGGCAGATGAAGCAAGAATTATCAGTTCAAGGAAGTTATTTTTTCTTCCGGAACAACTGAGAGATTGTTGGTTTTGCGGTTCGGTACAGTATTCCAACAAACAGTAGCCCTACAATGAGATAAACTCCGCTGGCGATTTCTTCCTGAGATAATCCAAGGCCTAGTAGGCCTTCATCTGGTTGGCCAAGGACGGAGATTTCAATATTTTCTCTTCCTACAATCATCGGCTCTCCATCAACAAACGGCTCAACAGAGAGAGTAAAGGTATAGTTGTCCTTAATTTCGATATCATTTGGTGGACGAACGATAACCTCGATTTCTGTTGATTCTCCGCTGTCGAGAGTGCACTTCAAGTGTTCATTGTAATTTTTGCATTCACTATTATCTTCTTCTAGCAACACAGACCAGCCACGGAAACC
>JAKMFF010000289.1 GCA_022425585.1 Candidatus Poseidoniaceae archaeon | reverse complement strand
GATGCACAGCACTCGATCTGAAAAGTACCAAAATATACGCATTAACCAGTGAATTCACTGATGTCCTTGGACTAACTCCAGAAGTAGAATTACCACCAACTGAAGGCAATACAACAATCATACAATTGAACCCTGGTCGACCATATTGGATTGGACTAACCTGTGTTGACTTAACTGACCAAGAAGACATCCTAAATCCAATTGTAATTGGCCCAGTTGTCCCAACTGGTGGCCTAAATGATTTGACGCCGCCTCCTAGGCTTGATAATGTTACAGCGATTGATACTCCAGATGATGATGGTGGCAGACTAACAATCTCTTGGGATGAAAGCACTGCTGACGATTGTACATTCTACGGCGTTTGGGTCAAACTAGATGACGGGCAACCCGATTTAACTGTGATTCAATCACTCGAAGAGCGTGGTTTCTCTCGTTCTGTTATCATTGATGAATGTGGTACAACCAGTACGATAATAGATGAATACGATGGTTTAGTTCTTCAAGATGGGCAATCGTATTTGCTTGCTGTTGTTGCTTACGACGACTGGTTAAATGTAGATTTAATCGATGTTGATGTTGTCTCCGCAACTCCATTACGAAATTCCATAGGCAGTGGAGGCACGCCTGACCGAATTGCATCGATTAACGCCTATGATCATCCCAATGATGATGGTACTGCAATAGATGTTGTTTGGACAATTTCAGATGCTGATGACTTTTCCCACTACATCGTTTGGGTTGCGGACCAACCAGTAACCGACCTAAGCGGTGCTTGGGCAGCATTTGGTGACGACCCTGACAAATGCGGTTGTTTGATGATTGATAAGCAATGGATTGACGAAGATAAGAACCCTATTGAATTAACTATCTCAACAGCACTCTACAGCCCCCCTACAAGCATGATGGACCTCACCACGGCCACCCCTCAACTCATTCAACCTGACATCGAACTCTTCGTTACTGTCACTGTTCATGACATCAAAGGCAATGTCCACCTAACTACTCTGCCACAAGCAAGCGTGACCCCAATCAACAATATTGTCGACACTGAACCTCCAGAGCGGTTAACAGAAATTGAACTCTATGACCGTCCAAATGATGATGGAACTGGCTTATTACTAAACTTCCAATTAAGTGATGCTAGCGATGTGGGCAGTTATGAAATATATGCTGCATCTAATTCGTTCACTACTGTAAAACCCGGCAGCGGTGGACCGATAACACCGATTGCAACGTTAGATAGAAATCCCGAATTACCGTTACTGATTGAAATTGTTGCGGGAGATATGCCTGTAGTTACCGGATTAGAAGTCTGGGCCGCTGTAGTTGTAAGGGATACCTCTGGCAACGCATATCTCGATGATTTAGTAGTCGTTTCCGCTCAAGCAAAGGATGACGGTTTTGACGAGTCTGGAGATTACATCACCCCGGTTGATGATTTATCTGCTGACTGGGTAGATGATGGTATACTGGTTTCTTGGAGCGGAGTTAATTCAGGAGAAATTCGAGGCTACAAAATATACATTCTGCAAGAATCTTTCACCACTATCACTGATGCTGTTGAAGTTGGAGAGGTTTTGGCATCGACGAATTTCCTCATCACTAGTAATTTGTTTGAAGAGTTAGACAATAAAACTACTTGGTATGTTGCTGTATCGCCGTTCGATGATTACACTACCAGAACTTCAGTTGAAGTGGTTGAGGTATTACCTGGGAAAGATTCAGGAAACGCAGAACCTGTAGACTCGAATGAAAATACTGACTTCACATCGCTACTGACCACGCCAAATCTGTTGGCTGCGGGCCTACTTCTAGTCGCTTTACTACTTGTTATTGGCATTATTAGAACTAGAAATAACAACAAAATGCGTAACAAAAACTGGGAACTACAAGAAGCAACATGGGGTATTCAAGACAACATGGGATGGGACGATACGCCTGAATTTGGTGCCATGGCTCCAGTAGCGCCTCCGCCACAGATAACGCCACAGATAGAAACCGATCTCTATTCTGCAGCCCAGAGAATCGAAGCAAATGACCCATACCAAAGGCAGGCTTACCAACCTCAGCAGCCTGTTTTACAGCCACAGAATAATCCATTACTCAATGAATTAAACGACACTAAACAAAGCCAAAAGCCCAACATTGATACATCATTCTTGGATGATTTATTGTGAGGTTTAACTATGGCTAGAAAGCCGAGGGAGGCAGTTTTTACTACGGTCCTATGGGACGGTAACACAAAAATTGCTCATTTTGAAAACCACATGAAACGCCTAAGAAATCATGCTGATAGATTACGAATTGATTTACCTGAAAACTCTGAGCAGCTAATCGCTGAATTAATAATTGACAAAATGGAAAAATTCAGTGAACAAAGACTGATTAATATCACATTTGATTGCATCTATGGAAAATTCCAAACTAAATCTCGTGAGTTACCGAAATTAAGGAATTGTAATATTGATGCTATGACCATTCCAATGAAGAAATGGTTGGGGCAAGTTACCGGGACAAAACATGGAGATTGGCAATTTTACATTGACGCAAAAGAGGTTGCAGAACAAAATGGGGTTGATATTGCTCTATTAATAGATGAATACTGCATCATCGATAGTGATCGCGCAGCAATAATTGTAATCGATGAAGATGGTGTTGCATACATTAGTGATAGTGAACAGACTGTTGAGAGTGTTACACTTGAAATCGTAGCTGCTGGTTTTTTGACAATGGGAATACCACTCAATAAAGCGAAGTTGAATGAACGGTTAGTGGCTAGATGTACCGAAATAATTGCGTTAGGAACAGGTATTGGATGTTGTAAGATTATGACGATTGATGGAGAAGATATCGGTAACAAAAACTCTGCTATTTCTACAAAATTTCAAGCATATCTCGCTCAACATTATTCTAACACCGATAACTGGACTGACCTGTGCGGGTACTCGAATTAGATGGGCCGAGTGCGCTTGCATCGGTATTGATTGATGCCAAATTATTGGGTGCTGGAGCAATTAAGTATGGCTCCCCTGATTTGGTATTATTTGATTCAGGTGGACCCGCAAGCCATCTCGCAAAAAATTCCATCCTTTGTGGGCCAAGTAATACTAGGATTGTGATTCGACAATCAAGTAATAAGGGTGATGAAAATCGTTACAATGCTCTAGAAGGACAAATAGAATTGCTCGATGAAAAGCCTGTACTTACTGCCGAAACCGAAGAATGGAAGCATGGTTGTTGGTACCATTCTAATATTATCTCAGCGGCAGGATTGGGTGACTTGATGAATAAACTAAAAGATTTAACTCCATATCATGAGTTTGTTGATTCCCAAGAACTTCTTCCTAGTGGAGCGTTTTGGGCAGGTTCTATCGCTTATGACATGGTTAAATTTACTCAACCGATATCCTTTGAGAAATCACCCAAAGTCAATGATGTCATAGCGGTTTTTTGGTTGGTTGAGAATTATATTATACACACTGTAGAAAATGGTGAATATACCGTTTGTGGAACAGATGAGCAATGGGTAAAGGCTGTGAAAAAGATAGTTGATGATGAAAAGATTACTGTAACTTTACCATTACAACTCGAGAATAATAATGAAGAAGTGTCGTCAATCAACGATGAACAACATCGCAATTCTATACGAGAAATTAAACATTCAATTGCTAATGGAATGTTCTATCAGGTGAATTTTGGCAGGTTTTGGTCGGGCAGGTTAGTCGAACACCCTTTCACAATTTACCAGCGGCTAACGGTTACTAATCCTGCTCCGTTTTCAGCCTATATCGAGGCTGTTGATTTGGGTATAGCAATTGTCTCATCTTCACCTGAAACATTGTTACGCTGTAATAATCGGCTAGTATCTTCTGCACCAATCAAAGGAACCGTTACTAGAGGTGCTAACAAATCAGAGGACTTAGCCATGATTGCCTCAATGATTGCAGATATTAAGGAACGTTCAGAACATCGAATGTTGGTTGATTTGATGCGTAATGATCTGTCTAGTATCTGTAAAGTTGGCACAGTAAACATCGCTCAATTCGATGTAGAATCATACGCTAATGTGCATCATTTGGTTTCTCACATCAAAGGCGAGTTGTTAGATGAAAAATCAAGTGGTGATGCTTTGGATGCAATTTTTCCAGGTGGCAGCATAACTGGATGCCCTAGAACGATGGTCTGTGCTGCTATTGATCAAATTGAACACTCAAACCGATCTTTCTGGAC
>JAKMFF010000029.1 GCA_022425585.1 Candidatus Poseidoniaceae archaeon | reverse complement strand
GACTTACTCTCCTGAGTCAGTAGATTCTACCGCCTCTACGACGACAAGTTTCCATCTGTACTCACGCTCGTTTTCCCACGGATCACCGTCTTCTGTAATAGTAACCAGAATATCATGGCTACCCACTGCCAAATCCGTTCCAAGATTAATGGCAAATGGTTGGTCCTTACTGTGCGGAACTAAATTAGGAGCTGAGGAGTTATCTGTCTTGGTGGCGTTTGTGATTCTATCAGAATTATTTGCCCAATAATATTCGTCACTAGCCAATTCGGTAACCACTGATTGGTGAGTTAACTCAACTTTTACTTCGGCACCATCGGAATTGACATTGTCTGCTAATGCGAATAGCAACCAAACTTCACCGGCGAGTCTGCCATCGTTTTCAACTTCCCATTCAATAATTCCGTCCTTGCTAGAATCTTCATTGAAAAGTAAAACCTCCCCATCATCCGTAGCAATAGCCCAGTGACTTGCAAGTTTAGGAGCAACAATATCGCCCATTGGAGGGTTTACCAGTAAGAATGACATTGCCAAGAATGTGAATGTGTGAAGGAAGCCTGCCTTGAACCAAGTGCCTTTTCCATAAAATTCTTGGAACGATTTGGGCATCACCATTCGATGTACTTGTGGAATCAAAATTATTGCGCTTAGTGGCATTAGGTAAAGGATGTCTGACTTTTCTGGCGAAGTGTTTGGCATCAACACGTACCGCATCATCAACGACACAACTACTGAAAATGCGATTACCAACCACATTGAAGCAGTATCTGCTTTCTCTTTACTAACGTGCTTTACAGGATCAAATGGCTCAATTCCAAGACTAGGCCCACTTCTCCTAACCTTCCTTTCTTCACTGGCTGCACCGGCACGCTGTTTGCGTTCCGCCGCTGCTGCAGCCATAGCGGTTTGAAGGTCGACCATACCCCTGCGGAAGACTGGGAGTGCATGAATGCTACGGATGGAAATGACGTCTATTTTCAATTAGAGTTCTAGGATTGTCATCCGCATTATTCAAAGAGTGTAGCCTTCACGACTGGCTAAGCCGGGGTGGCGTAGTTGGTAGCGCGTCGGACTCATAGGGCAGCCTACAAGGCATTCGTATGACGTGCAACCCTTGCGGTGTCTGAGACATCCGAATGTCGCGGGTTCAAGCCCCGCTCCCGGCACCATAACTATCTTTCAGTGTCATTTGGTGTGGTAGCTGGGTGATTTGTCACACTCTATTCTTCACACATCGAGAATGTGTTCACCCCCCGCTGTCGGCACCAAGATTACTATTTTAGCACTGCATGGTGCGGTAGCTTAGTGATTTTTTGACTAGTCGTCAAGCCGGTTAATTTAATTTCGAGGCTCTATTGGGCTAAGGTACATACAATGGTGCATATTCATGACTAACTTACTACAAATGGAAAATATACAACGCCATTACGAAACTCCAGCCGGTGTTGTCAAGGCTCTGGATGGTGTATCCTTTGAAATTACCCAAGGAGAAAGAGTAATTTTACTAGGCCCTTCTGGGTCTGGAAAAACTACGCTATTGAATTGCCTCTCCTCACTAGATAGCCCAACAGGGGGCAGTTATACTTTCAATGACAGTGATGTTCCAAGAAATCATTCTGAACAAATGACTTCATTCCGTAGAGAAAATATCGGTTATGTGTTTCAGTTTTTTAATCTATTACAGGATTTAACTGTGTTAGAAAATATTTTGTTGATTCAAGAGCTATCAGGGCACAAGGACCAAAAAAGGGCTATAGAACTACTCAAACTAGTTGGCCTTGAAGATGAAATTAATCGATTCCCTGGTGAAATTAGTGGCGGTCAACAACAGCGGGTTGCTATCGCAAGAAGCATTGCTAAACGGCCAAATTTGTTACTCGGGGATGAGCTAACTGGCAATCTTGATACTGAAACCTCGCAAAAAGTAATGACTGCCTTAGTTAATGCCTGCAAGGAAGAAAACATTACCGCGGTGTTTGTGACTCATGATGAGGGATTGGTAC
>JAKMFF010000199.1 GCA_022425585.1 Candidatus Poseidoniaceae archaeon | reverse complement strand
GTAATACATGGAATAAGGCCGGGACCAACAATCACGGTACTAGGTGGTATTCACGGAGATGAATTAACTGGTGCTTCAGCATGTACGCATCTTTTGTCAAATTCATTTACCGACATTGGCAAATCATTAGACCCAACTCAAATGGCAGGAACTTTGAGAATTGTTCCAGTTGTCAATCTGCCTGGATACCGCAGTAAATCGAGATACTTCCCCGATGGTAGAGATTTGAATAGAAATTTCCCCGGAGATTTTAAAGGCTCCACGACAAAGCGAGTTGCTGCGCAAGTATGGAAATACTTACTAAATGATAGTGATGCTATTATCGATTTGCACAGCGCGGCAAAAGGCCGCTCTAATATGCCACAGATTAGAGTTGATTTGGCTCATGCCAGTTCTAACATACTAGCAAAGGCCTTTGGAATTGAAATCTTACTTGACTCCAAACCGCCAAAGGGTTCTCTTAGAAAAGCAGCAAATGAACAAGACATACCGTCAATTACTTATGAGGGAGGAGGAGCAAATTTGATTGATAATACTACCGTAAAGGTGGCAATACATGGGGTAATGAATATACTCAGGTCGTTAAGAATGGTGCCAGGTGCTCCAAATAGACCTAGATTTAGGATGCTTGCAAGTGGTTCAAGATGGCTTAGAGCTAGTGAAGGAGGATTACTGGACATGTTTGTATCCTCGGGCTCTGTAATGAGAGAAGGTGAAGTTATAGCAACAATATCTGATCCCGCAACTCCCGGACTTACTGTTGATATTGTCGCCCCGGAAGATGGATTATTAATTGGCGCTGCGACTAACCCGTTTACGGCCTCTGGAATGCCTGTTGGACACTTTTTACCGGTTTCTAAACATATAACACTACTAGAACAGCAGATCGATAAAAATGGCTATTTCATTGTGTGTGGTTCAGATGAAGAACCGTCATGGCGTGACGAAGTTGATGTTGACGAAGTTGCAGTAGATGGAGAATGGAGTGGTGGAAGTGTTGATAGCGAGTGGGTTAACTCTAATTCTAACCAAACCAATCCAGATACTTACCGGGAATTTGAATAATCAACTATTCAAATATTGAGCCACTTCGGATTCAATCTCTGCATCAGTCATATTCCTACTTTGGCTTTTAGCGACCTCAAACATGTGCGCTACCAGTTCATCTGAAACCTCGTAGCCGTTTTGTTCAAGCCACCAGATTATGTTCGAGCGACCGGCCATATGACCAATACGAATTACCTGTTTAAGCCCAAAATCGCCAGCGGGCACACCTGAATAAACCCTGTCTGCAAGCCAATCATCACCTTTTCGCATTGCTTTGATAACTGCTGAAGCATGAACTCCAGTACCGGTTTCAAACGCATCTGTACCAAATATTGGATAATTTCTGGGCAGTGGAACTTCTATGTACTTATTTGCCATTCTAGTATATTCGTCAAGTAAAGTCAAATCATTGTCTATTACACCCATTAATTTGAGATTTACTAAAGTTTGATCCATTGGGGCATTTCCTGCCCTTTCACCTACACCAAGAGCCGTTCCATGAATCACGTCTGCACCTGCCTCAACTGCAGCGATATTGTTAGCAACACCTAGACCACGATCTTGGTGACCATGCCAGTTAACCTCGATTTGGTTTCTATGATACCCACCGTCCTTGATGACTTCCTCATCAATAAAATTCAATAATTTCTTAACCCCATTTGGAGTTACATGCCCGCAAGTATCACAAACGCAAAGTCTTCTTACACCAAGCTCCATAGCTCTTTGATAGATTGCTTTCACATCTTCGGGATTTGAACGTGTAGTGTCTTCAGTCACAAACATAACTGGTACTTCATTTTCTACTGCGTACGAAACTGCTTTTTCCATTGTGGAAATTAATTTTTCCATTGTCCATCCTTCGGTGTATTGCCTAATAGGACTAGTACCTAAAAATGCAGAGGCTTGAATTTCCATTCCGTGTTGTTGTTGCATCTGCACCAGTGGTTCAATGTCATTCATTAATGTCCTAACCGCAGCACCGGGCCTAATTTGGTAATCGTTCTCAGAGATATGCGAAAGCATTGCACTTATGTGTTCTAGATGAAATGGGCCCGCTCCTGGAAGGCCTAAATCGACTTTTTGAATACCCAACCTTTCCATGTAAGAAAGCAGTTCAATCTTTTGTTCTATAGACGGATTTCTAGCGCTTGGACTTTGTAATCCATCCCTTAATGTTTCATCATCAAACCATACATCGTGAGGATGATTTGCTGGATTACGATTAATCTCATAATCGATAACATTCCAATCATAAATCAATTTATTTGTATTCATGGGTATCACCTCTAGACACTCGGGTATGTCAACCACAGGCGTTATTCAATTTGAAGTCGTCGATTTATCAATCACTCTTCTTCATTTAGAGTATCACCGGATTGTTCTGAGGCAAATTCATCTTCATCTTCAATCAAATCAGCAGGCAATCTAGCGACAAAAATAATCTCGTCGGTAAATCCAGATTTACCCTTATTCCTTAATTCCATGATTCTTGTTCCTTTTGATTTTTTAGATTTGGTCTCTTTTGTTTGATTTGCTCTAAGCCTAATCATCATGCCTTTCTTGGTCAATACAAACAGATTATCTTCTAGGTCAGGAATATGTCTAGCTGCAATGATTTCATCATTCTCATCCTTGTTGATGTTCATAGTGAAAGCACCCTTTGCACCTGGATTAGTTTTCCTGTAGCCATCCGTACGCTCCATTAAATCGCCAGTGTCTTTATCCACTTTCTGAATTCCATCAGCATCTAGGTATGGTATTTTCTCTGCTGTACCAAGTCGACTTCGCTTAGCCATTCCATACTTTGAAATTGTCAAGATTTGCGTTTCGGTATTATCTGTTGCGATCATACCAACAACGTGTCCTCCATCTGCACCTTTTCTAGTACCTGTTTTGATACCATAGACACCAGCCGAAACTCTTCCGGATGCTCTAATTTTACCACAAGCAAATCTACTTGCGAACCCTGTGCTAGAAATCATTACGATATCTGAATCATCTGTACCGCACCTTACATTGACTAAACTATCCCCATCTAATTTGAATCTTAGAGCATATTTCCCGTTACGATTGATTTTGACATATTCTTCTAATCGAGTTTTCTTTATCAAGCCCAATTTCGTAGCAAATAGTAAGTAGTTACCCTCTGCGTTTTCTAATTGCTCTCTTGAGATTGGAAGAATTGTTACTATGTTTTCATCATCCCTGAGGCTTTCTAATAAATTCCTAATATGACCACCTCTAGAATGCCTACTACCAAGTGGTGTTTCCCAAGCCTTTAGACCATAAACGCGACCTTGGTCGGTAAATATCAATAATCTGTCCTTGCTGAAACATGTAATGATTAGTTGTGGTGTATCTTCAGCCTTCGTAGCTACTCCCTTGAGACCTTTGCCGCCTCTGTTTTGGACTCTAAATGATTCAACTGGTAAATGCCTGATATAATTGTCCTCACTAAGAGTAATCGCAATTGCTCGCTCTTCAATCAAATCTTCACGATCCATTGAAAGTGGCATTGGATCAATGTAAGAACGTCTGTCATCGCCATGCTTCTCAACCATCTCGTTAAGTTCATTGAGCAATATGTCTAATCTTCTTAGCCTTGATGAAATAATATCGTTAAGATCTGCTATCTTGAGTTGTAACTCAGAATACTCATTTTGTACTTTTTCAACGTCAAGTCGACTCAATTGGTATAATCTTCTCTCAGCTATTGCTTTGGCTTGTGCTTCACTGAAATCAAACTTTTCTATTCCACTCATGGTTTCGTCGCCTCGCAAAATAGTTTCAAACTGTTCACGGCTGGCACTTGCTTTACCTACTGCAATAACATCATCAATCCTATCTTGTGCTTTGACTAGCCCTTCTAGTATGTGAGCCCTAGATTCGGCTTTTTCTAATTCAAAGATAGCCCGACGCTCGATTACTGATTCCCTGTGTCCAACATAAGTATGTAGAATAACCGGTAGAGTAAGTAGAACTGGTCTGCCGTCTAGTATTCCCATCATGTTAGCAGAATAAGATTCTTGCAAACGACTTGATTTGTATAATTGGTTCAACACCGCATGGGGATCTGCATTATTTTTCACTTCAATAACTACTCGAATTCCTTCTTTAGATGATTCATCTCTGATATCTCTAATTCCCACAACAGTACCTTTGCTAACTAAATCTGCAATGTGTACCAGCATGTCTGCCTTTTTGACCTGATAGGGAATCTCGTGGATAATGATTCTCTTACCATTTTGATCATCTAATACATCACACTTTGAACGGACATGAAATCTACCCTTTCCAGTTGAGTACATATCGAAAATACCATCAACACCGTGAATTCCTGCTCCGGTCGGGAAATCTGGACCTCTTACGTGCTCCATATATTCTTCTATAGAAATATCAGGGGTTTTATTTTCATCTACACCTTCCTCAATAATGGTGTTGATATGCAAATTAATTGCACCTGCCACCTCTGTCAAATTATGCGGAGGTATTCGAGTAGCCATTCCAACTGCAATTCCATCACTACCATTCAGTATCAAATTTGGCAGTCTTGACGGAAGAACTGTTGGTTCGTTCTCTGAATCATCAAAGTTGGGTTGAAAGTCAACC
>JAKMFF010000188.1 GCA_022425585.1 Candidatus Poseidoniaceae archaeon | reverse complement strand
GTATTAGTGCATCTGCTGAAGAGTAAACCAATGGGTAATTGCCATTAATATGGTCAGCCTCGAAGGTGAAGTCAGAACTGGTGAGGTCAAACGAAAAGATACTGTTAACGCCTCTTGAGAAACCATCTTGTGGGGCAACGAAACTTGCACAATCATCGTTGGTAATTGAATGAGTAATTACATCGTCATTTTGCCTTTCATAGATTCGTGGTACAAGGTCAGATAATTCCATGTCTGCAATAATTTCTTCATTATCCAACATAGTTTGGTAAGCGACTTTTTCCCTTATCTCAAAGCGGATTGGATCTTCATAGCTAATATCCCAGTAGCCAGCAGGAAGATCAAGCCAACTTCTCAACCCCATAGTTTCCATCCAGGCATGTGATACCGTGCGGATTGTACCATCTACTTCTCTGGCGGTGATGTATGAGCCTTCGATGAATAGCTCCTTTTCAAGTTCAATGTCAGAGCGGTCACTTATGTCGAAAACGCTGAATTTAGTCAGAGAGTAAGTTCTCCAAGAGGAGTATTCTTCATCCCATTCCATAGCAGCATAGAGTGGATTTGTGTGCGGTATGTTCCATGAGTTGACTGAAGATATGACTACTAGTCTGTCGCCGTCAAGTAGCATTGAATTAGGATTACCTTCAATGGTTGTGTTTGATTGGTAGACTAAATCACCAAATTCCGGTACGCCCATTATTTCCAGCTTTTTACCGTTCAAGAAATAGATGTAGTATCCATCTGTTTTCACTACGTCGGCCTCGTCAACACCGCCTTCTTGGTTGTTAGTGCCTGAATAATCTGTTCCCTCAACTCTTCTTGGTGTCGGTGTGTTAGTACCGCCTGTAGCGCTGTCAGATGCCTCAGCGACCATATCGCCGTCAAACATTACATCGTCCCAGAAGTAGTAATATTGTTCTTCCACCGCTTGTAGTAATTGAATGCGATAATCTTCAAGAATTGCCTCTTTCAGACTGGCCTCTAAGTCATCACAATCGTCAAATTCGATTAACTCAGGTGTTGAAACCGTTCTAGGAGCAATAGTCATCCAGTCCAAAGGAAGGTCGATGTCGGGTATCTCAACTTCATCTTCTAAAGCGCCTAGACAACCAGCGGTAAAGAATAGTGAAATCATCAGCATAGCCATGATTTTCTTGCGTTGCATAACAATAGCACATCCCGTTTAGTTATCAATGAATTGGTGAGTTGCTTTGATGTGGTGTTGTAATTCGAATATTCTACCAGCCAAGGTAGCAATGTTGATACCTTAGTCACATGAGCCGCTAATGGGGAATGCATTGGCAATCAATACCGAAATTGAGCGGCGCTTCCTTGTAGATGGAAGAGGCGATAAACCTTGGAGAAATACTGTTGATATACGGCAGATTACCCAGTATTATCTTGATTCCAGTGACATTGAAATTCACGAATCGGTAATCAATTATCGAAGTGTTTCTCTGGTTTCAATTTCTACAGAAGAATTCCATATACTAACGAAAACAGAACACTGGGTTAGCAGAATTAGAATACAAAATGATACCGTAATTCTTACTATGAAAGGAAAGCAGAAAGGCGTCGCAACAACAGAATTAGAGTGGGTTCTATCAGGTCTGCCTAATGTCCCCGGTCTTGATGAGCATCCTTGCGTTGAGAAAACCAGATATTGCGTTAATGCCGGCAATGAGTTGATTTGGGAAGTTGATGAATTTGAAGGCGTTCTTGCTGGACTCATACTTGCTGAAATTGAACTAGAAGATATCAACCAAAAATTCGAATTTCCAGAATGGATTGGTATCGAATTA
Organism: Candidatus Poseidoniaceae archaeon; assembly: GCA_022425585.1. The sequence goes on along the minus strand of JAKMFF010000188.1, from coordinate 319 downwards.
ACCGGTTTGAAAAATTGGTCAAATGCCAGCTTAGCTACTACACTTCTCAATGCTGAGGAATTGAAAAAGACGTTACAGCAGTGATAATTCGCTCGATCTCATCATCTCTGAGTTCGTGCATAACCGGAATTGCCACCAGTGTATTTGACAAATTTGCCGTTACTGGAAGAACTTGTTCATGTTGAGGGTGTTTTGCAAAGACATTTTGACGATGGCATGGAGTGACATAATACCGTCTCGCATCAATTCCGTGCTGGTCTAGGTGAGCAACCAATTCATCAGGATATTCTGTTGAAAGACAGTACTGATGCCATGCATG
>JAKMFF010000164.1 GCA_022425585.1 Candidatus Poseidoniaceae archaeon | reverse complement strand
TGGATCGATAGTACAAAATGGATAATTAGCAATGTCAACTTTTGCTAGCGTTGCCGATGAAAAAAATGTTGACTTTCCTACATTAGGTTTGCCAACCAAGCCTATTTTCATACAGCATCTCCGATTATGCGCCTAATATTGCTGCAACTAAGTCACTCTTAGTTCCAGTTGTTGCAACGCCCATCTCTTCGGCTATTGCAACTAATTCAGCCTTCTTGAGTTTACTCAGTGAGCCTTCAGTATGTTCTGAATTGGTTTCTTCTGCAGAGTCTTCAGTCGCTTTCTCATCAGTTTCACTGGGTGTACCGTAATTCGAAGCAATTTGAGCAAGTGCGATACTTAATTCAGGAAGGTTTAGTTTCCCATCCTTATCTAAATCGACGGCTGCAACAAGAGCCTCAACTTCCCAAGGAGGATATTCACCAACATCGCTCTTGATTAGGGCTTGTTGAAGTTCAAAACCGTCAATATTACCTGAGTCGTCAAGATCTATTGATTTAAAGAATTCAAAGACTGATTGGCCGGTCTTGTTTAGATAATCGGCTAGCATAACAAGTTGCTTATCTGGTCCCTTAACTTCTTCTGCAGCAACTTCTTCTTCCTCCTCAGGGAATTCTGTGACTTCGTCGTTGTGGAGTGATGCGGACACCGTAATCACAGTTGAACCACCCTCGTCATCAACTGTGTCACCAATAACTAGAGTTGTGTTTAGACCGACTCCTCTACCAATTAATTGTTGGATTGTTGTGGTGGTTCCGTCGACCAAAGTATATGTCTCAACATCAGATTCAGCACTAGTTAGTTCTTCCAATTCCTGAGAAGATGTCCCGGTTCTAATCAATACTAGTGTAGCCATTACAACCGAGATTGATACAAGGTAGAACATAGCTGCAGCAGTTAGATAGAATCCTGATGTAGATGCTACGACATCTTCTATACCTGAATCTAGTACCGCTTTTTCTGTGAAATCTGCAATCAACATTGTGATTGTAGCGGTTAATCCGCCAAACATCATGAACCATGTTGCCATGTTGCCTCGAGAACGGTCAGCAAGTTTCCTACCAGCAGCAAGCGGGTAAGAAGAAAAGATTGCAGAAAGCATCATTAGGCCGCCAACGGTATACATGAACCCTTCATCGATTGTTGAAGACATTGTCAACATCTTATCGGTTCCAGTCAGGGTATCCATGCCTGTGAAGTAACTTCCAATAGCAAATACTGGTAGGAGGAACATTGCTAATGTTGCAGATAAGGCTCCTGGGTTTTTCAAAACATTTCCGGAATTTGCCGACGCTGTGGCAAGCAGATTTATTGAACCGGCAAACAAGGGCAGCATAGAGAATGTGAGCAGTAATGCTCCTATGTTTTGTAGTAATTCTCCAGCATTGGATTCCGTCATGAAGAACGGTGGCACTGTAACAAACAGCAAGACCATGTTTGCGTTCAACAGTGATCCAGACCATACTGGTGCTTTAGCTGCGTGAGGAATAACGTGGTATGCAAGCGCGAACATTAACGCAAGTGGCACCCAGCCGTCCAACACTCTCTCGGAAAGCCAAGTCATCTGTGAGTTATCAGTTGCTTCTCCAATTACATGGTATAGTGAGCCTACTAATCTGGCAACTATTGCCATAATCAAAAACCAGGCCGTGATAGAAGAAGTTCCCTCTCCCCTAGTTGAGTAAGTTGCTAGAACATTCATCAGTAGCGCAGTGAACAAAAGACTTGAGACAATATAGGTTGTCATCAATGTGATTAAATCCCTTACACTTTGCTCATCGGTAATGTCAACGAATCTGAATATGATTGGAATTAGAATTAGGCTAAATGCCATTGATGCGGTGTATAAAACTGCAACCATTGAAGCATTAGCCTCGCTGGCTAACCGATTATTAGCCGCCCTGGATACAGCAACAAGACAGCCACCAACTAACAGGTATGTGAAAGCAATTCCCATCACTGATGATGTGAAATCTGATAGTGCAGAGCCATCATCATACGACCACCCAATGCTTGCAAGTGAGTCTAGCGCGGTCGGGTCGTACTTGTGCCAGATTCCAATGAATCCACAAATTGCGGCTAGCAGAAACCAGCCAGTTCCGTATTTAATCCAAGTCTTGCTACCACTACCTGGCTCGTCCTTAAACAGGTCAACTAGACCGACAGGTGCTTTGTTCATCAAGAACAACGCTAACTGGCGCATTGGTGCACCCATTGTTCCAATCCCGTTGGTAACGTAATACGAAACAATAACCAAAATTGTGAGAAGAATCGCTGCTGAAATGAATACTGGCTCCATAA
>JAKMFF010000305.1 GCA_022425585.1 Candidatus Poseidoniaceae archaeon | reverse complement strand
ACCAGGAACTAACACACCATTAGAGGATTTTAATTCCTCCCATGCAGAGACATATTCATCTTTACTGTTTTCTTGCCATTTTTCTTCTAAGTGGCTTGCTTCAATCCATTTAATCGATAATCTACGTCTTACCTTCATTGCAGCATGCTGCAAACTCTTGATGACTGAAAGATATGCATCACTTAGGCCGGTATATTTGCCAACCATGGCAATTGAAACATCTTCAGTTAAAGTATCCAAATCAACAGCCATTGCTCGCCATTCTTCTAACAAACCGGTCTTGTCGCAATCAACTTCCAAAATATTACACAAACCCTGTTTTTCTAACATTAATGGAACATGGTAGATGTTAGGCACATCATGTGTAGACATAACTGCATTAGGCGAGACATGGCAGAATGCAGCTAGTTTTTCTTTAGTCTCATCTGTCATTGGTTTAGTTGATCGACACACAAGTATGTCTGGCGTAATCCCTAACCCCCTCAACTCCTTTACTGAATGCTGGGTTGGCTTAGTCTTCTGTTCTCCAACAGGCCCCATAACGGGAACCAATGAAACATGGACAAATGTTACATTTTCCCTACCAACTCTAAACTGAAATTGACGCAGAGCTTCGATGTATGGTGCGGATTCAATATCGCCAACAGTACCACCCAACTCAATAATACAAGCATCAGGAGGACCTTCTTGCCCATCTGCAGGGACGTGAGCTACGCGTTCAATCCATTCTTGAATTTCATCTGTAACATGGGGAATAACTTGAACCGTTTTTCCAAGATAATCTCCTCTTCTTTCGGCTTCAATTACCTTTGAATAAATTTTCCCAGTTGTTAAATTATTATCTCGGCCCAGGTTTAAGTCAAGAAATCTCTCATAATTACCAAGGTCTAGATCTACTTCCCCGCCGTCATCTAATACGAAAACTTCTCCATGCTCGAATGGAGACATTGTTCCGGCATCACTATTCAAATAAGGATCGATTTTGATTGATGTAGTTCTAAGGCCAGCACTTTTCAGCAATACTCCAATACTGCTTGCAGTAACACCTTTTCCGAGTCCAGATAAGACTCCCCCGCTGACAATTACGTACTTCATGACACATCAACGGGTTTTTTACCACCGATGACTCCTTAATCAACATATCCGATAAATCATAGTTTGAGATTTTATTGTAATGCTTCCAAACCGAATTATCAATAGGTGTCTACCGCGTCAGTTGATTGAGCAACATGGAACCTATACCTGAAACCATGATGGCTTGGAAAAAAACCAAGCCTGTTGAAGGTGGTTTTGAACTTCTCGAAACAAAAGTCCCAATCCCCAATAATGGAGAAGTCCTTGTTAGAACACATTCAACATCCATTTGTGGAACTGATATTCATATCTGGAAATGGGATGATTGGGCATCAGAAAATGTCCCACCAGGGACAATAACCGGCCATGAAACCTGCGGCATAGTGGTTGCCGTGGGTGATGGAGTAACGACTCACAAAATCGGTGATGAGATCGCTGTAGAATGCCACTTAGCATGTTGGGATTGCGACAGATGCAATGAGGGCAATGCCCATATTTGTGAGAATGGTAAGATATTCGGAGTTCACACCGATGGCGCTTTTGCACCTTACTTCACCATACCTTCGATAAACGCCAGACATCTACCAGATAATCTTCCTCTTGAGTTAGCATCAATTCAAGACCCCTTAGGTAATGCAATCCACACCCTCACCGGTGGCCCAGTAGAAGATTCAATAATAGCCATACATGGCTTAGGCCCGATTGGTTTGTTTGCAGTGAATGCTGCAAAAGCCATGGGTGCAAAATTTGTAATTGCCATTGACTGGGATAACCAACTGAGGATGGACTTAGCAGAAAAATTAGGCGCAGATTTAGTTTTGGGCAAGGGTGACAATGTAATTGAATCAATATTAACTCATACAGGTGGAAAAGGAGTAGACAATAGTTGTGAATTTTCAGGTTCACCAACAGCATTGTCAAATGCTATACACTCTACCAGGATGGGAGGATATGTAAACATACTATCTGTTTATGGAAATAGTCTGACAGAGGTCCCAATGAATGATATTGTGTTTCGCTATCTCCACGTAAAAGGGATCAATGGACGCAAGATGTGGTCCACTTGGGACAAAATGCACGAGTTATTGAGTGCCAATAAAATTGACATCAACACACTTGTAACTCATCGAATTAACTACCAAGAGTACCCTAGAGGAATTGAATTAGCCTTGACCGGGGATTGCGGTAAAATTGTTATGGATTTCTAAGAACCAATCCATTCATAGCGCCTAGCACCTTCTTGTACACCAG
>JAKMFF010000134.1 GCA_022425585.1 Candidatus Poseidoniaceae archaeon | reverse complement strand
GGTAATTTATGGCAACAGGAACTTTGAAGGGCGAGTACACAGTAAGGTTAAGTCATCTTATTTAGCAAGCCCACCGCTAGTTGTCGCTTATGCGATTGCCGGTAGTTTAGAGGTTGATCTGACTACTGAACCGCTGGGCTTTGATACTAATGGTAAACCGGTAATGATGTCTGAAGTTTGGCCATCAGACGAAGAATTAGCCAAGGCTCTTTCAACCATCACTCCAAGCATGTTTAGGCAACGTTATGCAGATGCCATGAATGAGCCAAGATGGGATTCAATACCGGCAAAAGACACTCCATTATATCCTTGGGAAGCCGACTCAACCTACATCCGGTTACCAACATTCTTTTCTGGCCTATCTGCTGAACCGTCGCCGATTGAACCGATTGAACAAGCAACAGTTCTGCTAAAACTTGGAGATTCAATTACTACCGATCACATCTCTCCAGCCGGCTCCTTCCCAGCTAGTGGCCCTGCGGGCAAGTGGCTGGTCGAGCGAGGGGTTGAGCGAGGAGATTTCAACTCCTTTGGTAGTCGACGTGGTAATCACGAAATAATGATGAGGGGAACCTTTGCCAATGTTAGGATTCGAAATCAGATGGCTCCAGGTACAGAGGGCGGGTTTGCTAAACACCCACAATCAGGAGAAATTGTTTCGGTATTTGATGCAGCTAATGCTTATGATGGTCCTAAGGTAGTTCTTGCTGGCTCGCAATATGGCACCGGTTCGTCAAGAGACTGGGCTGCTAAAGGAACTTATTTACTTGGAGTTAAAGCAGTAATTGCCACTTCATTTGAACGAATACACCGTTCTAATTTGGTCGGAATGGGTGTATTGCCTTTAACCTTCAAAGAAGGCGAAAGTCATGAAAGTTTAGGCCTTGATGGTTCTGAAATGTATGATGTTCCGGTAACAAATGATGTTCAACCATTGCAAATGTTGACAATAACAGCAACAAGACTTGACGGCACTTCGCTTACCTTTGAGGCACAAGTAAGGCTTGATACTCCAGTAGAAGTTGATTATTATCGTAATGGTGGTATACTGCATACTGTACTGCGGCAACTAGCAAAATAACATCGCCAATTTGAAGGCAAGAAAGTTCGAGGATTAACCATGGCGGAGTTGAAAGGATTTGTCCAGTATCGCTTTCGTTCTGACGAAAACGATGCTGAGATTCTGCTTCGTGGTAATGCTGATTGGGTGCGCAAAAAAGTATCTGAATTAGGTTTGCAAGGCGTTGGCTGGATGATGCCGTTGGGCTCAGAAGTAAAAGCATCAAATACCTCGGGGGTTTCTAACAAAAATAAATCCGGCTCAGCTAACGAACTGGATGATGACTCCTTGGGTGAGAAACCCCTAGATATGGGTCCAGAGCCAGACCCGTCAAGAATCCCCATAGTTAGAAGACCGATTGGTGAATTAGATTTGAGTAAAGAGTTACGCGCTCTGGGGCTTGATGACTTAACTAAACCAGATCCAATAGAGCTGATGGAAATTTTTTCTGAATTAGATGAGCCATTACCTGTTCAAGGGACTTTGAGTATCGATCCAATGGCTGAGGCTTGGCTTCGTGAACTGATGAATATAGTAGTCAGGGACTATGGCTTTACCGCTCTGAAAACTTCCGATATTGAAGAAATAGCCAGTAGCAAACTGGGCAAGCGTGAAGGTACTGCATTGGAGGTTTGGTTAGAATCATTATTCACTGCTGGAAAACTAGTCAAAGTACATGGTGGGGACGCCGTTGGTTGGGGACCCTCTCCCCGCTGGCTAGCAGGTAAAGTCTGAATTTGAGCAAATAGAGTTTGTAAACATCTTTTCGCCTTACTGCGAAGCATGTGCGTCGTTTTGTCAAAGACAAAAGCCCAAAGGAATTAAAGTGGTAGTTAATATGGCTCAACAAGTGATGACGATGTTTTCCCAAGACAATCTCTTCAAGGCCCGCGCAAGAAGTATTATGCTTTGTTTACTTATGGTATTATCAACAACTGCCGCTTTAGCAACCACAGCAAGTGCATCTCAAGCAAGAACGTATACCACAAATCGTGACCCACACGATGTTGCTATTGGCGATTTCAATTGTGACTCTCACAACGATATCGCGATTGCCACAGATGGTACTCACACGATTACTGTTTTGTGGAATGATGGTAACGGTGATTTTTCCGAACGTCAAGATATTTGGGTTACTGCTAATCAAGACCGTAATGCAGATTGGGATGAATTTTCCAATGTACAATTTATCGAAGTTGGTGACTTTACCAACGACGGTGTTGATGACATAGTTATCTTCCAAAGAAACAATCCGTTCAAAACTAATGAGGATGGCTCGCCAGCTGGTGAACCAGGAAACGTAACTATTATCGAAAACGGCGGCTGCAATGAGAAGACTTGGTCAATTGGAGCAAGATTTACTCACTTTTGGGCTTGGGACCTAGAAGTTGCTGATCTCAACGACGACGGTAATGATGACGTTATGGTATTAGACTTACAAGCAGATATTACTACCCAAAGAGTCGTAACCTATCTTGGCCCAATTACCTCAAACACACAAGGTATCATCACTAACTTAGGGCCTGCTCAACAAAACACCTACCGCGCATTTACTGCCGGGGATTGGGGCGAATCACAAGTTGGCGGTGGATTTGGTGGCGGCGGAACCTGTTTCGACAGCGACATGTGGCTACTTAGATCTGCAGGATTAGACTATGCTACCGGACAAGTCACCAATCCCGGGCATGATGACAACGTGTCAATTGTTGAATTTAATTGCCAAACCAATACTTTCCCACTAACATACACTTTCAGCACCACTCCTGGTGTAGGAGAGCACGTGATTAACATGCAAACAGAAACCTCATCTGATTTGGCAGTTGCCGATTTAGATGGCGATGGTACTGCAGATGTACTGGCATTAAATGATGCCGACATCGAGAATGTAACTTACGTCACATCATCGACTTCAGGTACATGGACATCACCGCAAAAGGCCTATTTTGGCCCTTACATTTCATGGACTTTGACTGTTGCTGACTTAAACGGAGACCAGCAACCCGATTTCATTAACCCAACTCTTGCGTATCAGCAAAATTCCACCGACTCCGCTGGAGGTACTTCATCCAATTTCTTCCTTAACTACCCTACTTCGATTCAAGTTACCCTTTCAGACGGTAGTGGGGGCCATCTAAGTCCTCTATCATATGCTGCTGGCCGAAGACCGCACACAGCAGAAGTAGGACAGTTGGCAGGCGGCGCAAACTCTGCGCCAGATATAGTTGTTGCACACAAGAACTGGAGATTTGGTGGTTGGAGAGATAACTTTGGCTGGGATGGTCAATATGATACAATTTCTGTCATTGAGATGGATAGTCAAGACTTGTCCGTTTCGGGCATTGAGATTTCTCCAGTAGACCGCTCTTTTGGGGTTGTTGGTGAAGGTCTTCGAGACATAAACGTAACAGTAACCAATACCGGTATGAATGTTCTTAATGGTCAAAGTGCGACTTTGGACGTTGAACTAAAGGTAGTAGATGAACTCAATTCAACCAATCAAACCGTGTATGCTAATGATTGGGATACTCCTGAAAATGTGGGCGCTTGCGGCTCTGGATGTACTTGGGATTACATTGATTATGTCGATGGAAATCACCACTGGAACGAACAAACAACACCATCTAGCGGGTCTGGTACTGACCCGGATGAATCGCAAGCAGATTACTCTGCCAATTACCTAAACCCATCTCATTTCATGTGGTCGGGCGAAACAAAAACCAACAGCACTGGTGGAGAATGGACTGGCTATGGGGCAAACTGGGACGAAGCAATGGTGCTAAGAGATGTTGATTTGACAGGCTCAGACCGTGCTTTCATGAGTGTTGAATTATTCCAAGACCTTGGCTTTGGTGCTCTTGGTAGTGCTGATACCAACGGATTTGTCGTTGGTGATGTTTGGGATGATTTAGCAATGATTGAGGTTGGTAGTGAAGAAACTGGATGGTCTACTATCAGCTGCCCAGTAACTGCTTACATAGAAGGCGCTTGCTGGTCACGCACCTCTATGTGGGGTGGATTTGACTTAGATAGAGTATTCAAAGAAAATGCGTACGGTGGATATGCTGAAGGGCTTTACTATTACGGAATATATTCATTCAATACTTTCTACGGCTGGAATAATTTCACTGATGACGGACTAGGGACCTTTGATCTAAGCCCATGGGCTGGAGAGACAGTTGATTTGCGTTTCAGATTTAGAACCGGTTTTGAAGGTTCAATTTCAGATGATAATGAATCAACTTGGACTGGAAATGACGGATTTGGTGTAGATAACTTGACCATCTTCAAGCAGAATACTGCATTCTTCCCTAACGTACAAAACCAACAAACTCAAATTCAACTCAATAACTTAGGTCCAGGTCAAGAATACGTTGCAAATTTGCAAGCCAACTTTTTGAATGATACGACTTATCGTATTTCTGCAGTATTATCAAATAACGGTTGGGATGAACAGGTACTAAACGACGAAATTGTCGGTTACGTGACGCCGTTTAATTTGTATGATCCGGCACTTGAATCGATAGATTATTTCGAACCAGGTCAGCTTTACGCTCAAGGAACATATCCGATTTCAGCAACCACTAACAACTATGGTAACACAATAGTTGACTTTGATGTCACTGCAACAGTATTCACTGCCGATCCCGACACAGTACAATGTGGAAACCCAGGTTCTGATTGTATTATCACGTTTGATAATTCTACAGACGGAACTAGATATACTCAAAGTAACAATCCAAAGGGTACAACATACAACGACACCTTGGATTGCCCATCTGATTTAGTTTTCAACAGTAACTCATACTGGTTTGGCCACCCTTGCCAGACAGCAACACTGGGATACGGTGACGCATGGGAAAATGAAACAATGACCATCACAGATATTGACCTTGAAGACTTAGAAAGCGATTTCGTATCTCTATCATTCGAGTATTATGCTGATACCTTCTTTGAAGTAGACTCACAAGGCAATATTGAACCGAGCGATTACATGGCCGTGACGGTCGATTTCACCAAGGATTCTACTGATAATACTGCTATTGTTTACGGTCAATGGAATGATTACAATGAAGACGGAACCTGCCAGATAGATGAAGATGGAAACGGGATAGTCAACGAAACTAATCCAATCGACTTTGAGGAGATTGAATACATTGGCGACCCAAGAACGACCGATGGACTAAGCGGCAATTGGAATGTATTCTTTAATTCCGACAGTTTGGTCAAAACTACGACTCTTGATTTGACTCATTTGTATGTTTTGAATACAACCTCTCCTGACTCTGGTGAGTGGGATACACAATGTATCTCACTAGCAGACTCAACAGTTGACTTAAACTTCGATTTCTTCTCAGATGATGATGGAAGAAATGGCATAAATGATGGTTTCAAAGGTGTTGGAATAAATAATATCACTTTGAAAGAATTTACTTTCGTCGAGGATAACTCTTATTCAATAAGCCGAACCTCTGTAGATGCAGAAGATTCTTCAACAGACCTAATTGCTGAGCACGATTTCGTGTCAGGCGTATACATGATTGAAGTGGAGACTATCTTCGACAATACCACAGTTGGTACCAACTGGTATGGAAACGACGAATTATCAACGGCAAATAACATCAAGCGTGTTATATTTGACGTAAAATCAGTCGACATTGTTTTGAGTCAACCTAAGAGGTTAGCTTGTTTGGATGAGGTTAGGCAAAATTGTGTTCTGCCAATTGATAGTTCTTTGACTCATAATTGGGAGATGACGGCAACCAATGGAGTTCTTGAAGGGGATTATGTATTCTATATGGAAGTGTTTGACGAGACCACAGGCTCTCTTGCCCACAGTGTCAGTGCTGGACCAGCCCAATCTCTGTTGAATGGTGAAAGAATTGCCTTATCGTTTACTCCTTGGGCCGGATATCAGGATGGACACACATACAACATCAGTTACCGTGCTCAACTAGATGATGGTACTCCATCTGGAGATCCAGTATATTTCCATGCAACATTTGCCGATGAAGTCGATATTGCAATACTATCTGATAAGACCAGCGGGACCTCTAGAATCATCGAAGATATTGCGGCTAATGGTATGTCTTACACTCAATTTGCCATGAATGATTGGGATGATTATTTCAAGACTAATTGGTTTACTAACTTTGATAAAATTATCTTGCCATGGCAAGATTTCAACACTGCAAAGGATGATGGGAAAGCATATTACAAGACTATATCTGATACAGTTAGCAATGTTGACCGAAAGCAAGTGTTAGTTAATTTCATGAGCAGTGGTGGTACAATTCAAGCGCATTTGGCACCACATGGGGCTCAAACCTACGGGCTTCAAACAAATGTTGAACCAAGATTACCTCTAGGTCTAGTGATCGATGACAAAACGAACGGTGCGGAAATAACCTATGCGGACATGGAAGTATACGATGAATTCCATCCAATTATGAACAACATTGATGAGGATAACTTTGAGGTATTCACTCCAGTAGCCAATTCAGCACTAGATATCGGTAGCGAGGCTACTTCTGATGTGCCTAAGATTTGCTCAGGTAACCAAAATGTTGCTAGTTTCCAACCAATTATTCGTGATTCAACAAGCATTGAAGATGTTCTGTTGGGGATTTGTAGCTATGGACAAGGTGGAATGATTATTTCCACCATCGACTTGGAAGCAAAGTCAGGTAATGCATCAAGTTCGGACTTTGCTTTACTCAGTAACGTCCTGGCATATCAAGTAAATGATTATCCAAATCCATTTGGTGAAATGAGAGATGGAACTGATATCTTGATTGATGGTGTAGTTCCTGATCCTGCATTAGGTGCCGGATATGCAACTGTGTACATGAAGAGTAACGCACAACTAACCTTTAGTTACCAATCTGATGCACAAGTAAGTTTGCAAACCGATTGGCTGATTTCTGGACCAACGTCTTGGGATTTAGGAACCATGGCTCCAGGTCAAATTGACCATTACACATCCCCATTGTTTGAAACAGAATCTTCACCAGTAATGGACTTCTGTAAGTCAATTGGGACTCAAGGAGAATGTAAGCAAGGAGAGCAATGGACAATTACTCTTTGGCTGCATGATGATAACGGTCATTCAAGAATGTTGTCAGTGACAGTCGAGACTAACGATGCAAATGCTGACGCATTCAACCCAATTGCCGATGCTTATGTGGTTATGAAAGACAGTTATGCAGACAACATCGAGTATGTTGGAACTTGTTCGAGTCTAGATAATTATCCTAAATATGAGATCACTCTTGATGAAAGTGGCCAACTACCAATTGATTTCAATGCCTTTAACTCAACAGATCCTGATGCTCTAGAAGGTAACGGAATTGAGAGGTATGAATGGGAAGTACTGTTTGATAAGCCGTGGGATCAGGCAATTAATGTCAATGCAAATACCTACATCCAATACGAATCAAGTTTGGGTGTCTGGCAATATACCTTTGGTGGTTATGGTGTTGATGAAAATGGAGAATCGTATGCGGGTAGAAATCTCACTTACAACCCAAATACAGAATCACCAATCCAACCAATTAAGATTAAGTTAACAGTGTACGATAAATCTGGTAAATGGGATGATGATATGGAATTCTGTTTCGATGTAAAACCGCAAGGTTTTGGTGATGAACCTCCAGTTATTGAATTCACCAACTGGGACGACCAACAAGGTTACACTAATTCATTCTACAACCTTTCAGGATTTGTCGTGTCAGGTTCAGATGAGAGTGATACGTACGTGGAAATAACTTGGAATGAATCTCTACTAGACGAAACTGACGCAAGGGTATTAGAAACTGCCAAGGGGACAAAGGAATTAGCAGTTCTAAAGACTCCAGTTGGAACTGGCGACTCTTTTGAGTTGAGTCTAGATATTGATAGATTCCATTCGAATACACCGGTAGATGTCACAATTTACATAAGAGTTTTCGAATTTGATCCTTCCAAAGATTCAGAAAAACGCTGGAATGCAGAACAACAACTCCCGCTAAATGATCCAAACTATGTGCAATTATACAATCCAAGTACCATCACATTATCATTACCAATTTGTCGTGGAGTGACGGTTCCAGATGAAGTGATATTAGCAGACCCTGATGGCCAATGGGTTTTCATCAATGGCGCATGTGATTGGGACGGCGAGTATTCTCTAGAAAATGGTGAATGGGTTGCTCCATCATCCAATGATGGAGGCGATGGTGCTCAGTCTGAAAGTAATATCATGCTGATAGGTGTTGGAGCTGTTATCTTAGTCTTAATAGTCGTCTTAACGCTATTATTCCTACGAAGAAGCGGAGGAGATGGCATGGATGGAGATTACAAAGACTTCAGCCTAACTGGGGCTTTCCAAGAACAAGACCCTGTTGAGCAATATGTCCAACAACTAATCGCACAAGGATATCCTGAAGATACAGCAAGATCGTATGCAGCACAATATGCCGCCCAAGCAGGACTCACGGGTGGAGGCGCTCAACCACAACAAGCCGCTCAAGCAGCAACACCAGCTGCGACCAACCCTGCGATGGATGCTGCGTATCAACAATACTACCAGCAGTTTATCACTCAAGGTTATGATGAGCAGACAGCCGCAGCCTATGCACAACAATACGCAGCAGCTTACATTCAACAACAAGGGTAACATCATTTTTGAAACTGATTTGGCAATTAGTCAATGAGTTCAAAAGTGACCGGTTGTAGCGTCGCCCATGGACAAGACTGACAAGTACACAGTAGCAGATATGAATCTGGCAGAATCCGGGTCATTAAGAGTAGATTGGGCAAGAGCCAGAATGCCAGTTTTGGCTGCGCTAAAAGAAGAGGCGCTAAAGACCAAACCACTAGCAGGAATGAGAGTTGCTGGATGTCTTCACGTCACCAAAGAAACCGCAGTATTGATTGAAACAATAGCCGCTGCAGGTGCTGAAATTTCTTGGTCTGGTTGTAATCCATTATCAACTCAAGATGATGTTGCCGCCTGGCTTGCTAAAGAAGGATATTCCATCCATGCATGGCATGGTCAAAGCGTCGATGATTTCTACTGGTGTATCGACAAGACATTAGAGTTTAATCCGACTCTGACTCTTGATGATGGTGCAGATCTAATCGTTCGTGTTCACGGCGAAAAGGAAGAATATGCTGCAGGAGTTATTGGCGGCACTGAAGAAACTACGACTGGAGTCCACAGATTAAGGGCAATGGGTAAGGCTGGAGATTTGAAATATCCAGTTATCGCAGTTAACGATGCTATCACAAAGTGGGACTTTGACAATGTTTACGGAACTGGTCAATCAACCATCGATGGGATACTTAGAGCAACTTCTGTATTAATTGCCGGTAAAACATTTGTTGTTTCTGGATACGGACATTGTGGTAAAGGTGTCGCTATGAGGGCTCAAGGAATGGGTGCCAACGTAATTATCACTGAAATAGACCCTCTACCTGCTCTAAGGGCAATAATGGACGGTTTTAGAGTCATGAAGATGGATGAAGCTGCAGCCTTAGGAGACATATTCTGTACAGCGACTGGGATGAAAGACGTAATTGTTGAGCGACATTTTGCCTCGATGAAAGATGGTGCGATAATTTCCAATACTGGGCATTATGATTGCGAAATAAATATCGAAGACTTAGAAGGATTAGCGGCAAGTAAGCGAACCATTCGGGATAACAATAATGAATATACTATGAATGATGGTAGGAAAATCTTCCTGCTTGCAGACGGTCGCCTAGTTAATCTTGCAGCAGCAGAAGGACATCCATCAGAAGTAATGGATATGTCGTTTGCTAACCAATATCTAGCACTTTGCCGTCTAGCTAAAGAAGGCAAGGATATGCAACCGATAGTGTATGATATCACAACTGAACAAGACCAAGGTCTCGCAACTACTAAGCTTGCAACACTAGGTTTCGATATTGATTCATTGACTGACGAGCAAGTTGCTTACTTAGACGATTACAACGCAGGAACGTGATTATTCTTCTTCATGGGGTTCTGCTAATTCGCCATTTTCCCAGAATGGTGATTGTTCATCACCATCTTCAATGTAGCCTAAGTCATCTAAATGTGACTCAAAATCAGGCAGTTCCAACTTCCAGTTTTTTGGTAGCGTAGTGTCTTCTTCAACAATCAATAGCATTCTTTCTTGCCAGGCGATAGGTTTGCGTTGCAGTATATACATATACAGTACCGAGGTCTTAATATCTTCAGAAATAACTGAATAGCCAGTGGAAGACTCAAAATTCATGGCTCTAAGTAGGTTAAATGC
>JAKMFF010000121.1 GCA_022425585.1 Candidatus Poseidoniaceae archaeon | reverse complement strand
TCTTGATATAGCAATGACAACAAATGGGACTTTACTTGGCAAATATGCCAACAAATTGTTTGATGCTGGACTCAATCGAGTTACTGTAAGCCTAGATGCCATTGAATCTGAGTTATTCAAAGAACTTTCAAACTCTAATATAACTCCACAACACATACTCTCGGGAATCGAATCAGCCATCAATGCTGGTTTGCCGGTCAAAGTAAATACAGTGATTATAAGAAATTATAATGAAGACCAAATAATTCCATTAGTAACAAACTTTCAATCAATGAATATTCCAATCAGGTTCATTGAATACATGGACGTTGGAGGTACTAGAAATTGGAATTATGAACAAGTAGTTACGGGTCAGGAAATTAGAGATATTATCATCGCACATTTTGGCAATATGAGCGCCAATGAACAAGATTATTATGGAGAGGTGTCTAATTATTGGCAATTAAACGATGGCTACATCATCGGATTTATAGAATCTGTATCCAAACCGTTTTGTTCATCTTGCACAAGAGCCAGAATATCAGCAAATGGTAATATGTACACTTGTCTATTTGCTCATAAAGGTAATGATTTGAAATCTTTGTTTAACTTAAATGCAGACAAAGAAGATATTGGATTAGCTGTTAAAGCAATTTGGGAAAAACGGACAGATCGTTATTCGGAAATAAGAGGTAAATTAAGCCACAATTTAATGCCTGTAGAAATGCATTTCATTGGCGGTTAATCTTCAATAATTGTTAGTCCGATATCAAACAGTAAAGTATTCGAGCTTTGGTCAATAAGTTTGAAGCCCCATGTACCATCCTTTGAACCAATCGTTTCTGAATCTATAACAAAGTAATCTCCTTGTGTAACAGAATAACCAGCATCTCTATCGTGGAATGAGATATTAGCCCCGATAACCCCATAAACATCAGAATCATCAACAAAGCCATTGTATTCATTTCCATTGAGGTCGTCAGAAGAATAGATTTGGTATTCTAATCTTGCTGGGTCTAATGCTTGATCTAAACTTGTAATTCTAACTACATGAAATCCATTATCTAAGCCCTTGACACTGACAGTCATTTCAGGTTCTGATTTTTCAACCGAAGTTAGAGCACTTTGCATCATAATAAAAACCATGCTAGATAGCATCACAGTTATCGCTAACAACAAGACCGTCGCAATGACTGGGCTGACTGCTTCATCCTCATGATAGATGTCAGTCACCATGTATCCCCCTAAACATCATCTAACTTGAATCAACCGGCCGAAATAGTCATTTGCAAGTTGAATAATGGACTTATTAGCATTCTACAATTTCCTAGTTGTAGAATATTCTGCTACGGTTTTAAGTAGCGATTTAGAACTAGATTCAGGGAATATTTCTAGATACCTGAGTGCTCTATCGAAATGATTACGAATCAAGATCTTGGTGTAGTTGAAACTATCTGATTTAGTTAATAATTCGATTAATTCATCAAACAAAGAATCATCAAAATTATTGATAATATCTGCCAACCGTTCTCTATCTTTTCCGTGTGATAGAGTTAGTGAATGAATTAATGGCAAAGTCATCTTACCTTCTAAAACATCACAACCCCTCGGCTTGCCCATCAACTCATCCCCAATCAAGTCCAACAAATCATCAACTAATTGGTAGGCTATACCAATTTCAACTCCAAATTCCTCGAGGGCGTTTAATTCCGCTTCTGTTGCTTTGGCAACAACACCTGCACTTCTACAGCCAGATGAAAATGGACCAGCTGTCTTGCCCTTTACTATGCTGATATAGTCTTCTGGTGAGGTTTTGAGATTCTGAATATGGTCGATTTGGGAAAATTCCGATACTGCTATACTCGAACAGCAGTTTGCGATATTTGTCACAATATCTTGATTGTATTGTCCCCCTAAAGCATATCCTTGAACAAATAGCCAATCACCAGCAATTATGGCTTTAGACAATCCTGCTGTCTCATGGATTGTGGGAACTCCTCGCCTGTGAGTTGCCCCATCATTGATATCGTCATGAACAAGAGTTGCAGTATGAAGGAATTCAAAGGCCATTGCAAGCGGCATGATTTCTGTTAGATCATCCCCTCCAGCGATTTGGTATGATAAGCACATCATTATTGGCCGCAGGCGTTTTCCTCCAGCAAGCAATACCCTGCCTGATAATTCAACAACTTCACCAGAGTCTATTCTTGATGCAATCATCTGTTCTAGAGATTCATCTATTTTTTGACGTAGAGAGTCTAGACTAGTTTCAACACCTTGGTGAACTTGCGTCATGTTACACCCACATAGGGTGCCCTTCTTAACCAATGGTCTACGCCCATAGGCTGTTCGGAGTGATCTGAGCCGAGGTGAAATGATGGAGGAAAAGCCAAGATTAGAAGTCTTAACTACTCCATCAAATTTTGATGGAGTGCGTCTCCAAACCGAAAAAGCCATCGAGAAAAACCGTGACTTTTTTAATTTCAAAATGTCTCAAGTTCCGCACATGAAAGTTGCTATTGATTCACTGAAAAAAGGCACAGGTGATCTGTTAGCAATGAGTGTTAAGGATTGGAAGAAGTTTGATGTTGAAGGCCTAAAAATATCAGCCTTTTTACCTAGAAGAGAGCCTACATGGGTTTTGGTTTCCGATGACAAACCCGAATATTTACCCTTCAATGCGATAGTAATATGTGATAATCATTTAATTATTAGGCAGTTAAAGAGAATGCGGGAAGACATAAATGTCCAGACATCGGCAGATTATTTCAAATCTTTAAGTACAGATTATTCAGATAATGAATTAGACAAACATCAACATTTGGATAATTTAGAACAATTAAGAATAGATGAAGCAATTGATGGATA
>JAKMFF010000077.1 GCA_022425585.1 Candidatus Poseidoniaceae archaeon | reverse complement strand
GAACCGCATTGTTAATCGGTGGAGTAGATGATAACGGAATCCACCTGTTTGAAACAGACCCAAGCGGCGCATATCAATCATATCATGCTGGAGCAATTGGTAGCGGAAGAAACACGGTAATCGAATATTTCGAAAAGAACTGGAAAGATACTCTAACCCTAAATGCAGCTATGAAATTAGGCCTAGAAGCATTAAGAAATGCCAATGATGCAGAACTCAATCGTGATGCAGTAGAAGTAGCAGTGATTGATTCATCTGGCTACAGATTCCTCGATAGAGATGATGTTAACAAGCAAATTGACCGACTAAAACCACTTGAAGAGTAACCGTCAAGATGAAGGGGCACCTTCCACATGGACAACATGAGGGAGATAGATGGTCA
Source organism: Candidatus Poseidoniaceae archaeon (assembly GCA_022425585.1). The sequence continues at coordinate 2,692 of JAKMFF010000077.1, read as the reverse complement.
GCCTAGATGATTCAGTGCTAGCAAGGATGGAAAAAGGGGGCAAACGCTACGAATTACTAGTTGACCCTGAGATGGTTGACGACTTCAAAAATGACCCTGACTCAGTAAATATCGATGACTTTCTAGCCATGGATGAAGTTTTTCATGATGCCAGAGGTGGAGAACGGCCAACCGAGGAAGCAATAGAGAATACCTTCGGCACCCAAGATATTTTGGAAATCGCTAAGACAATTCTAACCAAAGGTAGTATCCAATTAACCACCAATCAGCGCAAAGCAATTGTTGAAAAAATGCGCCAGAAAATTATTCACCACATACACAGCCAAGCTGTGGATCCAAAAACAAAAAGTCCACATCCAGTCACTAGAATTGAACTAGCACTAGAAGAATCACGCTATTCAGTAGACCCGTTTAAGAAGTTGGAATTGCAGATTAAAGATGCTGTTGATAAATTAAAGGTGTTAATCCCGTTATCTTTTGAGACAATGAGGCTTGCTTTCAAAGTGCCCGGTTCTGCCTATGGTGGTGCAATGAGAGTTCTGCGTAATTATCACGTTAAAGATGGCTGGCTAGAAGATGGAACATGGGCTTGTGTAATCGAAATACCTGCTGGAATGAAAGGTGAAATTATCGGTCAAATAATGAAAGTCTCTTCGCAAACTGAAGTTAAAGAAATGTGATTGCAATTACCGTTCGCTAAGGGTTGAGTTTATCATGGGTTGGCCAGTCGCCGGTTCGGAGAGAAAGAAATGTCCCAAGGTCTTAGCGGCGCCGAGCAGCGCCTAGTGACCCCGGGAATGACCATTGGGTCATTGACCGGGATGCGTGTCGGAAGTGGCGCAATCGTCCACAACGACGAAATTATAGCAACTAAACTCGGTTGGGTCCGAGAAAATAACGGAACCATATCGGTTGACCCAATCAATAGCCCATACATACCCCGTTCAGGAGATTTAGTAATCGGCAATGTCGCTGAAGTTAGGAATAATCTATGGTTTATGGACATTAACGGTTCATTCCAAGGATTACTTCCTATGTCACTAGCGCCGTGGAAAGTCGAATATGGTCAAGCAAGACAACACATGGATGTTGGAGATAGTTCTCTTGCCAGAGTTCAAGAAGTCGATGAATGCCACAATGTAGTATTGACTATGAAAGGCGTTGGACTCAGAAGATTATCACAAGGTGCTGTAATTGATGTACCAGTAAACCACTTGGATAGAATCCGTGGTGAAGCAAATGCAAACTTAGACCGTATGAAAGAAACCAGCGATTGTAGAATTATTGTTGGTGAAAACGGTAGAGTTTGGGTCGATGGGCATGAAGATGGCATTGACTGGGTAAGAGAAGCACTAGATATTGCAAAACAACATGGACATAAATCTTCATTTGATGCTGCAATGAAAAAACACGAGAAAAAATTCAATAAAAAAGGTGATGCTTAATGGGCGGATACGGAGATGTACAATTATTACGAGAAGATGGACTAAGATTAGACGGAAGAAAGGTCGATGAGATGCGACCTGTTTCAATTCAAGCGGGGATTTTACCAGCAGCAGATGGTTCTGCAATGGTAACCCATGGACTAAACGTTGCAGTAGCAGCAGTTTATGGACCAATGGAAGCACACCCAAGAAAAATTCAACGCCAAGATAGAGCTGTTATTGATGTTAGATACAACATGGCACCATTTTCAACCAGCGATAGAATTAGACCCGGATTTAATCGAAGATCTAGAGAAATTTCTAAAGTTACTGCTGAATCACTAGAATCAGTAGTTTTAGTAGAACGCTATCCACGTGCTAAAATCCGTGTAGAAATAGAGATACTAGCCGCTGAAGCAGGAACCAGATGTGCTGGAATAACCGCCGCATCTGTAGCCCTTGCTGATGCTGGAATCCCAATGCGCGACATGATTGTTGGTGTTGCATCTGGTAAAATCGAAGGCACTGTAGTATTGGATTTGGACAAAGCAGAAGATAATTACGGACAGGCAGACCTTCCTGTGGGAATTCTACCAAATACTGGAGAAATTGCTTTCTTACAAATGGATGGTGATTTATCACCAGAAGAATATGACCTAGCAATGGAATACAATTTCAAAGCCGCTGGAGAAATTCATGAGATTATGGTTGATGCGCTAAAAGCACGTTATGAGGAGAGTGAGAACTGATGGTTCAACTAGTACCAAACTTGCTGCGTCAAGAAGTTGCAAGATTAGCAGAACAAGATGCTAGAATTGATGGCAGGGACAGATTTGAAGGACGAGATTTCACTTTAGAAACAGACTGTCTGTACAATGCAGAAGGTTCGGCAAAAGTCACCATGGGCAAGACTGTTGTTTATGCTGGAGTTAAATTCGAAATTAGAACACCATGGCCAGACCGACCTGCAGAAGGTTCACTCATGTGCGGTGCAGAACTTAGACCAGTAGCACACAGAAAATACGAACCTGGACCTCCATCACCTCAATCTATCGAACTTGGCAGAGTAGTTGATAGAGGCATCAGAGAATCCGGATGTATTGATATGAACAGTCTCTGTATTATTCCAGGCGAGAAAGTTTGGGGAGTAATGATAGACATTCACGTTCTTTCCGACGGTGGTAATATTTTCGATGCTTGTGGACTTGCCGCAATAGCAGCACTTAGAACAGCAGTAGTTCCGGCAGAACGATTTGATGTTGGTGAAG
>JAKMFF010000072.1 GCA_022425585.1 Candidatus Poseidoniaceae archaeon | reverse complement strand
GTAGTAATTTCCCCTTCCCCAGCAAGTGAGCCCCCAACCGAAACTAACAAGCCAAAAGCAATACCTGCAATCGCGTAAATCATTGGAACGAATCTATTTCGGTCTTGACTAGCACCTATTGCTTGGTCACGGTATACGCCAGATTCACGGTTAACTCTGTTTGATTCCCAGTCTTGAGCATTATAGGCTTGTACTACAGATATACCTGAAATTAAATTTTCTAACACTGCTGTGATGTCTCCAGTTGATTCGCGCTGTTTGCGGTATTTTCGTTGAACTCTAGTTGAAAACCAGTAAACTAGCGGTATGATGAACACCAATGGTCCAAATAATACTGCAGCCAGTTTCCAAGACATTAGTATCAGAATAGTAAACGCGGTAAAGAACGTAATAACAATCCGTATTATGGATGTTGAAGAATCTGAGACTACATCCTCCAACTGATTTACGTCGCTGGATAATACCGACATTATTTGGCCGGTTTGTCGCATGTCGTAATATGATGCTTCCATGGCAATTAGTGAGCGAGTGGCATCCATTCGCAAATCGTGTTGGATTCGGTAGCCGAGCGTCTGCCATGAATATTCAGACAATCCCTGGAATATTGCCAGGAAAAAGAAACCCAAGAAAATTAGTGTTCCGTAACCAACTTCTGTAGTTCCGGGTAAGAAGGTGACAAAGTCTTGCAAAAACTCAGGCCCGCTCATCTTATCTGTGGTAAAGTAATCAATGGCGTAACCTATCGCGACAAACGGCATTAAGTCAAACACTCTAGCCATTGCGTTAGAGGCAATTCCAGCCACCACTCGCTTTGGGTAGCGTTTGGCATAAGGGACTATCCGCCAGATTTGGCGACCAACCACTTGAGATTTCTCATTTTCAGCATTAGGAGACATCAGGTCCGCTTCTTGCTCAGTCGGTGCCCCGTATGCCATGGACTAGCCCGGCCAAATCACCTTTTGAACTCTCGTAGGGTATCTAGTACAGATATTATTAGCAAATGATTCATGAGGGACCAATGATTGTATGGGTACATGGGGCGACGCTCGACAAATAATGCTGTGGTGATTTGCTTGTTCTTTTTGTGCCAGATAATGGCGCCAATAGCACTAGCAGATGATACTGATGTGCCCAAAACATTTGCCACTTCGAGTATAGAATTGGAAGATTTGAAGTCTATCTCGATTGAACCTAGTTATGATTTGTCTAACGGCTGGTTTTCCTCAGATTATTCAGCAGGTGAAATCACTTTATTATATCGCGACGCATCTGTTGTACCTATTGATAATTGGATAGAATGGACTGGACAAGATGCTCTATCCGGACACTACGTAATCACTCACCAGTTCCCAGTACCAACCGAGTGGAAGCATCAATTATCGCAACAAGGAATTGATTGCCATTCATTCATGCCACCCAATGGCTTTAGTTGTGATTTCAACTCAGTAAGTGTTGAGCAATTAGAATCACTCAATGTTGAAGGTATACTACAACTAGATTCAGTCGATAAAATTCGTCACGGACTTGCTCAATCATTATTGGAAAATAGATTTGTTGATCTAGACGTTGTACTTTCAGGCTACGAACTACCCGAGGGTATCGAGCAACGTGAAGACATCTTTATCTATTCTTACAGCAGCAGGTTTGCCACTGTTGCAACAAGTTTTTCAGGAGTAAAATGGCTGGCAGCACAAGATGAAATTGAATGGTTAGAAGAGAAACCTATTGCACAGTCTACAGATATTGTTGCTAACACAATTATTCACACTGATGATGTCAAAGATAACACCAAAATGGCCGCACTAGATGGCTCTTATATCGGGCTGGATGGCAGTGGTATAATTGTCACTGTTGGCGATACTGGAATCGACAGCGGAGTTGCTGATGCGACAATGCATGATGATTTTTCCGGACGAATTCACGGCATATATTCATGGCCAAGACATTACAATAGTTGTACTTGGAATAGTCCAACTGACCCTGGACCATGTGATGATGGAGCAGGAGACAATGATGGACACGGAACCCACGTTGCTGGCTCAGTATTGGGTGATGGGGCAATGAGCGCTGGGGTTAACGTTGGTATAGCCCCAGCTGCTGATTTATTATTCCATGCATGGCAACAAGGGAATAATTTTGGCGCAGGAATCCCAGATGATTTTCAAGATTTCTTTGATGTTGCGGTAGAAAATGGCAGTAGAATTCACACCAATTCTTGGGGAAGTTGCATTCGTCCAGGATTAGGCGCTCCTTGCAATGATTATGGCCTATACTCCACAGGGTCAATGCAAATCGATATTGGCGCGAGAACTCACGAACAACTTGTAATTATGTTTGCTGACGGTAATGATGCTGATGACTTGGACGGTGATGGCGAAATAGATGAATCTAGTTTACTGTGGGAAGCTACTGCAAAGAATTCAATTTCAATTGGAGCATCTGAAAATTATCGCCCTTCAAGGTCAACATCGGCTAACAACCCAGAAGGCATGGCTGATTTCTCGGGCAGAGGCCCCACTGAAGATGGACGTGTGAAGCCTGACTTCGTTGCACCAGGGACTCATATATTTTCTACTAAATCAAGAATGACTGGCCCTGCATCTTCGTCATGTGGCTGGAATTCTGATGATGCTGAAACCAATTATTGTTACATGGGAGGAACCAGTATGGCAACACCCATAGCCGCCGGTGCAACTGCTCTTTTACTGGAACATCTGATTGAACAGCGTGGAGTTGCTAATCCTAGCTCAGCGTTGGTGAAAGCAATTTTGGGATCGTCGACTCATGACATGGATGGACAATATGGCAGCCCGACAAATGGTGCAGGAGAGGCGATTCCTAACATGCATGAAGGAAATGGACTACTGAATTTGTATAGTGCAGTTCAAACTAGTTTTGTGGCTGATGAATCACTGTCTACCGGAGTGAATAGAGGGTGGAGTTTCACTTTACCTGCTGGCGCTCATGACCTACAACTAGCATTATCCTACACTGACCCGGCGGCAACTCCTGGAGTTACTCCATACTTAGTCAATGACTTGGACCTAGCGGTGAAAAATCCTGCTGGTGTATGGACCAATTTGAATGACGATTTGAATAATTTAAGGGTGATGAATTTTAGTTCTCCTTCATCTGGTATTTGGGAAGTTCAGGTTTCAGGCACATCTGTTCCAACTGGTCCTCAATTCTTCTCACTTGCAATTAACCATGATGTCCCAATGGTGAATCTAACTGAGGATGCTGATTTAGACGGCATTGAAGATGGTGATGATGGTTGTCCGTTAGTGTTTGGAAATTCAACTATCGACCGAACAGGATGCCTAGATACTGATGGCGATGGACATTCTGACCCGGACCCTACTGGAGCTAACGGGCCTATTTGGACTGTTGCTGATGGTGCTGACGCATTCATTCTCGAACCTACCCAATGGGCTGACCAAGATGATGATGGATTTGGTGACAACGCAGTAGGATTCCAAGCTGATGCTTGTCCGGTGTCACCCGGAACTTCAACACTCGACCGCTTTGGATGTGGTGACTCGGATAGTGATGGCTACTCTGATCCAGACGGTGGTTGGTTCATAGCCAACGGGGCAGACTCTTGCCCAAGTGTGAGTGGAAGTTCTAGTCTCGACCGCTCTGGCTGCCCAGATGATGATTCAGATGGCTACTCTGACCCAGACCCTTCAGGAACCAATGGTCCTGTTTGGACTGTAACCGATGGTGCTGACGCCTTTATTGGCAATGCGACTCAATGGGTTGACGGCGATAGTGACACATTTGGCGACAACACCTCAGGAACATTTGGCGACTCATGCGTTGGCGTAACAGGTACCTCTGATAGAGACCGATATGGCTGCCCTGATTCCGACGGCGATGGATACTCAAACCCTGATGCCGGGTGGACTGCTGCCGGCAATGGTGCAGATGCATTTGCCTCTGAACCAACTCAATGGGCTGACCAAGACGGTGATGGTTATGGCGATAATCCATCGGGTGTCAACCCAGATTCCTGCTCATCGGTTCATGGCACATCAAACCAGTTAGGCAACTTAGGCTGCCCCGACTCTGATGGAGATGGATATGCCGATACTGATGATGAGTTCGTTAGCGATTCTACGCAATGGACAGACGATGACAATGACGGTTATGGTGATAATCCGAGTGGCAACAACCCCGATGGCTGTGTTGGAGTCCAAGGCTTTTCTTCCCAAGACAGATTTGGTTGCCCTGACACTGATGCTGATGGGTATTCCGACCCAGACGGGTTGTGGACAGTAGCAAACGGTGCCGACCTTTGGCCTAGTGATGTCACTCAGTGGGTTGATGCTGATGGTGATACATTTGGAGATAATCCTCTTGGCACCGATGGTGATGACTGCCCTGGAGTGACTGGTAGCTCCTCTAACGACCGAAACGGTTGCCCAGACTCTGACGGAGATGGATATTCTGACCCTGATGGCAGTTGGACCGCTGCAAATGGAGCTGACGCCTTCCCAAGTGATGCCACCCGATGGGCTGATGCTGATGGCGACGGAGTAGATGACGCAGTTGACGATAGTTGCCCCAATGTTGCTGGAACTTCATCAGAAGACAGATTAGGCTGTCCAGACTCAGATGGAGATGGATACTCAGATAGTGATTCTACTTGGGGATTCAATGATGGTGCAGATGTATTCCCCAATGATAGCACTCAATGGAATGACACTGACTCTGATGGCTATGGAGACGAGTCTACCGGTAACTTAGCAGATAGTTGTCCAAACATTTGGGGAGATTCCTGGCAAAATAATACTCTTGGGTGCCTTGATACCGACCAAGACGGTTGGGCTGATATCGAGGATGCACAACCAAATGAGCCAACTCAATGGTCTGATGTTGATGGTGATGGCTACGGTGATAATCTCGCTGGCCTGAACCCTGACGCTTGTCCGGGTGTTCTTGGTAATTCGACTCTTGGCAACCGCATGGGATGCCTTGATGATGACGGAGACGGCTGGGATAATCTAATTGATCAATTGCCTTCGACACCAACTCAATGGTTGGACCAAGATGGTGACGGTTATGGCGACAACGCCACTGGAATCGAGGCTGATTCTTGCCCAGGTATAGCAGGCAATTCTACTATTGATCGATACGGGTGTGTGGATAATGATGGCGATGGTATTTCCAATGAAAGTGACGCCTTCCCTGACGACCCAACTAGAACCCAGGACAGCGACAATGATGGTTTTGACGACCTTGAAGATAATTGTATCAGTACTCCTGGAAATTCAACTATAGATCGCACCGGTTGCCCAGATACCGATGGTGATGGATATTCTGATGTTACCGTGCCATCACAAGGCAATGCAGGCTGGAACCTCACCGATGGAGCAGATGCTTTTCCCCTAGAAGACACTCAATGGAGTGACACTGATGGCGATGGTTTTGGCGATAATATAGCAGGATTCCAAGCCGATGATTGCCCAAGTGAAGAAGGATATTCCAATATCGATTTGTTTGGCTGCCCTGATGGTGATAATGACGGAACCTCACAAGGGGATGATGCCTTCCCTAACGACGCTACCCAATGGGCGGACCAAGACGGTGATGGCTATGGCGACAATCCAAATGGTACCAATCCCGATGCGTGCCCAAGCGTTGTAGGTACTTCAACAATCGATCGGCATGGTTGCCCTGATGAAGATTCTGATGGGGCAAGTGATGACAATGATTTGTGGCTTGGAGACAATACCCAATGGTTTGACACTGATGGAGATTCATTCGGGGACAATGAAAATGGCACTATGGGCGATAGTTGCCCCAGTGAATTTGGACAATCTAATCAAGGCACTAAACATGGTTGCCCAGATTCTGATAACGATTTTTGGGCAGATATTGAAGATGATTTCCCAAGTGAAATTTCACAATGGCTTGATTCTGATGGCGATGGTTGGGGGGATAATCAAACTGCTGGAGCCTACAAATTAGATCATTGGCCAAGTGATCCTGCAAGAAATGCTGGTGAAGCAACACTGACTAGTGATATTTCGAAAATAACCTTGGACTTGGCTGGTGGCGACTGGTTCACATTTACTTGTACGGTCACTACTGAGATGGTCAACGCTGGAATAAGAATCGAATGGCAACCTATGACAGGCATTGATGCCGATACAACAACACAGACACTAATATTCACTCCCGATTCTGGTGGAACACAAGTTGTCGTATTCTCTGGAGAAGCCATAGAGGCTGGACAATATCAGTTGGTATTACTGGCAAAAGAACCTGGTTCGGATGTTGCCATGGATAGCATCACCATTACTCTAGACGCTCAAGATTCTAGACTAGAAACCAATACTATTGACGACCAAACTGATACTATCAATAAATTGCTCAAACAACCAGTCATACAAGCCGGCCTAGGTATTTTGATACTATTCGCTTTGATGGGAACGTTGTATGTGCGTGGTAAAGCCAACAATACTCGAAGGAATAAGGA
>JAKMFF010000070.1 GCA_022425585.1 Candidatus Poseidoniaceae archaeon | reverse complement strand
GACTTAGCCCTTCAAAGCGGTATACCACTTAGAGACATGGAGTTCATCAGTAAAACACCATTCGGGGTAACCGATAGTAAATTGACTCTATCATCAAATATGTTGGGATATGGAGCAAACCTATGTGACACATCGGGAAATTCAATTTCAGCTGACAATCTTGTTGAACTTTGTGAGGCCATTTCACAATCATCGGGCGCAGTAATTGATGGTAGAGATATGGGCGATGACAAAGTTTGGTGGCAATCCGCATTTAGGTCCGTCAAGAGTTCTACAAGTGTAGACATGAACAAGTATACCGTTGGATTAGAGAATAGAGTAAATCAAACCCCTAGGAGGAATTGCTACCGATGAGTGCGGAAGAGCAGTAATCGGTAGTTGGTCTCGGTGGTTTACTGGCTTGTATGCTGCAGGAGACGCTGCGTGTTCTGGATTAAATGGAGCAGGCTCTCTGCCAGGCAACCGATTACTAGATGCATTATCAGGCGGCAGTAGTTCGGGCAACCATGCTTCTGAGTGGGTAAAAGGACAATTATTTTCTAACACTGAAAATTTGCTCTCTTCCTTAGAATCATGTGAAGCAAACTTTACTGCAAGATTTTCTGAGGAGCCGTCGGATACTGTACAGAGGGTTGGCGCACTAAATCTCAAATTACTCTCAATTGGCACTAAATTTACCTCTTCACCAAACAGCTCTGATGACCTCTCAGGGTTGCTACAAGAGTTGGAGCAGGCAGAACTTGCGGCGGAATCAATCCACCTTGACCAACAATCTTTGATTGCTAATACTAACTTTTCTGCTTTATTGAGAATTCAAGCCGGAATTCGGCTGTTAACTGCTTCAGTTAGAGCCTCACTCGCACGTAATGAATCTCGAGGAGTGCATCAAAGAAGCGACTTTTTAGAAGAAAATTCAGAATTGCTTCACCATATTACTGTTGATAATGATGCAAACATCGGCACTTTGGCTGTAAGAAAAGGCCAGAAAGATAATTGGATACTGACTCCTCAGTGAAAGACAATAACTTGAATGCTCTAGCGGATGCCATGAGCGACCAGACATTATTCAGCAAAATCATTGCTGGAGAGATACCCTCGCACAAGGTTGCGAGTGGCAATGATTGGTATGCATTTTTGGATATCTTCCCTCGTCGTGATGGCCATACACTGGTAATTCCGCACAAACGAGTTGGCAATATTCAACAACTAAGTGACGAGGAAGTAGCAAATTTATTCTTAGGAGTAAAACAAGTACAGAGAAGGTTATCAAAAGTTTTTGACACAACTGATTTCACCATTTGTCTACATGATGGGCCACTTGCTGGACAAGAAGTCCCTCATGTCCATGTTCATGTGATTCCCAGAACAATCGATGACGGGGGAATGACTCTCATGGCTATGTGGCCAAATACCAAACACAGCGGAGAGGTAAACCATGAACAATTATCTGCTATTGCCAAAAAACTGACCGGGGTAGAATTATGAAACATCCAGATCCACAAGAGATGAATGATGGAGTACTAGATCATCGCGGAGAGGTTTTGCCTTATCTGTCAAAATCTGCTAAGAATATGAAAATGGATATGCTGCTTGAAACTCCACTGCCGACTTACGAAGGAGATACCCCAGGCTCTTACTTCTGGACAAAAGTGATCTATTGGATATGCCACCGAATTAGCAAAGTACAATATCGCTCAATAGAGTCTTCGGGGATGGAAAAGATTCCAAGAGACCGAGGTTCTCTGTGTTGTGCTTGGCATACCAATGGGATACTAGACGCATTGCAAATAACACTTAACCATCCAGAATACTTTGTGTTAGGTGCAAGGCATGATTTAGTCACTCGACCAATATTAGGTTGGTGGACTCGTAAGATGGCAGTTCAACCAGTGGTTAGAAAGGCAGAATTACTTCGTGGCGGTTGTACTGAAGAAGAGGCAAACTTCCTCAACGGTCGTTCTCTAATGACTCTTGCATCAGGAATTTCACATGGGTATGGGTGCGTTTTATTTCCCGAGGGAACTAGCCACAATAACTCATACATGCTTAGATTTAGGACTGGTCCAATGCGTACGGTTCTTGCAGCAAGCGCCCTCGCAAAGGCTTCGGACAAGAAATTACCAGTTCTGATTCCCATGGGACTTCATTTTAGAACAAGAGAACATTTCCGCACTGATGTTTGGGTCGAATATGGTGAACCAATACAAGTTGAAGATAATGATGTGCCGCAAAACCTAGTCGATGCAGTATCTACTGGGACATGGTCAGAACCACCTGCAGATTCAGTGTTTAAACTGAGAGACAAATTGAGAGAAGATCTAGTTCCATTAAGTCCTAATGCCTACTCATGGGAAGAGTACCGAGGACTATTACTGTTAGGCCATATCAATGGAAGGCTGGAACATAATTCGCCAAAATCTTGGCGTGAGGAAGTGGAACAAGCTAGATATTTTAGGAACAAATACAGCC
>JAKMFF010000058.1 GCA_022425585.1 Candidatus Poseidoniaceae archaeon | reverse complement strand
AACTTAGGGCGATATTCATCTTGTCTATCATGTCACTCATTGTCTCAACTCTTTAGGGTGTACTAAACTTTTTTGCGCTTCCGTACACTGTTATTGCTATGATTCAGCATTATTAAACTAATGTAGTGATTTTAGATATTTTCCAATCTTTCGCCAAGTTCCCATCCTAGAAATGCTCCAATTATGCAGACTGAAAAAGTCAGCATGATGTATGCCAGAGCGGTAAAATGTTCGTCAGTTTTAATCAATTTCATGGTCTCTACTGAAAATGTTGACATTGTTGTGAATGCTCCAAGCAATCCAGTGCTAAAAAATAACATTAATTCCTCTGATGAACCTCGGTTTATGGCATAGACTGTAATCGCTCCAAGTAATACTGAACCGAGTGCATTAACAATAAATGTCGACCACGGAAAGCCTGTAGAATCGAGCAACTGTCCGACGGCAAAACGCAAGGTTGCTCCGATAGCACCGCCTAGAGAAACAATCGCAATATGTTGAAGCATGATTTTTCCAACATCGTTGTGATGTTAAATTATCCGCAGATATCAACCCAAATTTGGTGTTTAACCGATAGACATGATAACTCGATGGTGGTGCCCTTACTATGAGCAATGTGGTTTGGTTCTTGACAGGTAATCAAGGTAAGTTAGGGGAGGCTGAACGTCATTTGAGTCAAATAGGATACTCTGTGAAGCAATTGATCGTTGATTCAGAGTTGATTTATGAACCACAGGCTGATGATTTAATTACCGTTGCAAAATCTAAAATCAATCAAGCATTAAACGTAATTCCAGATGATTTTAATGACGGGGATATGATACTTGTCGAAGATGCAGGATTATTTGTTGATGCTCTTCATGGTTTTCCGGGAGTTTACTCATCATTTGTTCATTCAACTATCGGTAATGCTGGAATACTAAGGTTACTTTCTCACCTAAATTCAGCTGATCCTGTCTCATCAGCTAATTTACGCTCAGCCCACTTCAAGGCAGTTGCCGCATTGTGGAAAAATGGGGAAATTATTCTTGGTGAGGGAATTTGTCCTGGCCATATCTCATTAGAAGCCATGGAAGGCAATGGCTTTGGTTATGATCCAATTTTTATTCCATATGACTTAGACACTGAATTAAACCCGTTAACTCCAGGAGATTATGGAGAATTTAGCACTCATGGCAAAACCTTCGGCGGAGTTGGCTCTGAAATAAAACAAAAGTTTAGTCACAGAACCAAGGCTTTAATCGACTTATTCAACCAATTGCCATCAGCATCATAAATTAGAAGTGATTGGAATGGGACGAGGGACATGGGATTTCTACGGACAATGTGCGGTCTTGTTGCCCTCAGTGCAGGTTTGTTTTATCTAACATCAGCCTCAAGTTTATCAGACGATGGTAAATGGATATTGATTGGTCTTACTTTCGCCTCGGCTAGCTCTTGGGTGCTCATTGGAGGCAGACCTGACGGTGCACAAAATCAAACTTTAACGGCCCAGCATAATAGTGACGTTCAAGAATCAAGCGAGGATTTAGATGATGAGGAATCAATTGAATCTGACATACCACAGCCTGTCAAACAAGAAGAGAGTTTGGACGGAGTTTCGTTGAAAGAACGAAAGTTAGCCAAGATAAAAGCAGCAGAGGTTGAAGTAGAGGTGGCTCAGCAAGATAGTGAAGAACTCGATGAAGTTCAAGTCTCTGTGGAGAATGTACACCAAGCAGACGAGTATGTCGTCGAAGTTAGCCCAGAGTCAGTTGAAGATGCTGATATCGAACTGACAGTGTCAAACCGTCGTGTACAGCACCAAGTGATTAGAGAACGTATCGAAAAGCGAAGAAGAAATCAACTCGCTGAAATCCGCGCATCTACCGTGAAGATGTGGGAACAACACAATGAGGGTGAGGACCTCGTTGGAGTGTTACAAAACCCAGACCACGGACAAAAGATCTTGGAAGAACCTCTCAAACCACTGGCTGGTCATGTCTATGGTGCGACATTTATTAGATTGGATGAAACCAGTATTTTGAAATTGAGAACACCATTAGATTCCGGGTTTGAGGAGGTAGAAAAGAAAGTAAAACTACCTGAATTACCCGGACTTGCTGGAATGCCTCTGCCGCCATTACCAGACGGTTCCACGCCCCTGCCGCCGTTACCTAACCCCAATGCTAGTGATGCCTTAGCAGCACTAAAATTGCAAATGGATGAGGATTGAGATAATGGTTGAAAGCCATTCAAGGGTCGTTGATAATAACCTAAAATTGGCCCTCCTTGGATTTACCCTTGCCGCAATAGCACCGACAATTTCTGTAGTAACAGGGTT
>JAKMFF010000296.1 GCA_022425585.1 Candidatus Poseidoniaceae archaeon | reverse complement strand
TGGTAATACATTCTGTTAGCGATTGTTGTTCTTGTGCTGTAAGGTCAACATTATGATGAAAATTTATCCATGTTTCGCCCTGACTGATTGCTTGGCCTCGCTCAACTAGGATTTCAAAACCGATTTCGGGGACAATTATGTCTTCCATAGCGAATCTACCGGCTCCATGGTTGCGGGCAATCTCTGCTAAGGTCATTGAGGTAATTGCTGCGACATAGCCTTGGCTAGTTGACTCAATCGAGGTTATTTGTTTACTCTTTGCTAGCAATTTTGTTGGTTCTCCAGTAAGTAATTCAACATCTGGATGACTAACGCCTTGGGCTAAGCACATCTGTTTGAACTTAGCTAAAGCATCGCCGTTATCTAGAGCATTATTCATCATTGCTTGGCCGGCAAGTTCGTCACTGGCTGTGCCGGATAAGACTAGCAAGGCTGCACCTTGGAGTACGACTAATTCTCTGGTATCGCTAGATCCTTGCCCTTTGAGCACCTCAATACTGCCAAGGATTTCCAAACTATTACCAACATATCTTCCTATTGGGTAATCCATTTGGGTAATCTGGGCTATTGTCTTAATGCCTAGACCTTGCGCTGCACCAACCATCGATTTAGCCAGTGCTTCAGCATCGGTAAAAGATTGCATGAATGCACCCTGGCCGCATTTGACATCTAGAACCAGAGAACCTAGTCCTTCAGCCGCTTTTTTGGAAATAATTGAAGCAGTGATAAGGGGGATACTATCGATGGTATTAGTTACGTCTCTAATAGCATACAATAAGCCATCTGCTGGCGCGATTGCTGCATTTTGCGCAGCGATGCAACAACCAATTGCTGCGACTTGCTCTTGCATTTGTTGTGGATTAAGTGAACAATTAAAGCCGTTAATTGATTCTAACTTGTCAATAGTTCCACCAGTATGTCCTAGTCCTCGACCAGCCAACATTGGAACCTTTAGTCCACATGCGGCTAACGCAGGCGCCAGCATTAGCGACATTTTGTCACCCACTCCCCCAGTACTATGTTTGTCAACCACTAGGGCATTATCTTCCCAAGAAATTATTGAGCCTGACTCCATCATTCCTCTAGTCAATATTGTAGTTTCATCAACTGATATACCGTTGCTGTGAACTGCTTTCAACCATTGTTCAACATAATTAATGTCGATATTTCTAGTCGCTACTGACTTGATGAATAGGCTCAGTAAATCTAAGTCCATAGTTTCCTGCTGCTCTATTTGGCCTATCAGTGTCAAAACATCTGATGAGTCCATAAGATCAACCTAGTTTTTTGCTAAGCCAATTTCGACCAATCTTTGATGGAGATAATCTCCGGCATTAATCGATTGGAAATCAGCCTTGCCACTGGTCATCTCAATGAATTCTGGCCTTGGAGTCAAATCGATGGAATTGCGTGGGTGAACAAACATTGGCATCGAGAAGCGACGGACGGATTTGGATGCTGGGTTTACCACTCTGTGGGTTGTGGATTTGAATAATCCATTAGTCAGGTTCTGTATCATGTCGCCAGAATCAACAATGATGTTTCGTTCATCGCCTGCCACTTTTATCCACGTACCGTCATGGTCCATCACCTCAAGACCATCAGCAGTGGCAGTAACTAGTAGCGTGATGAAATTGATATCTTCGTGAGCTGCTGACCGGACTGCACCCTCTTGAACATCTTCGCCAAGCGGTGGGTAGTGAATAATACGCATAATGGTATTTCCATCATCGGTCATTTCGGGCAGCCAATTCGCTTCTTTGCCAAGATATATGCTACAAGCAGCCAGTAATTCTCTTGAGACATGTTCCATTCTGTTATACAAGTCGTCAATGGTTTCCTTGAATTGTGGCACATCAGCATCAGGCCAAACATTTTGCGGATAAGTAGGGTGTTCACCAGGTTGGTGAGTACGGCCAGTTTGCCAGAATTCTTTCAAATCGGGTGCTGGATTATCTTTGGCATGCTCGACACCAAAAGCAGTATAGCCACGTTGATGGGAAATTTCTGCGCGTGAATAGTTGGATTTACTGTTTTGGTCAAGTCCAAAAAAAGCATCCCCATTGTCGTATGATTGATGGATTAACTCTAATGGTATGCCGTGGTTTTTCAAGGCGAAGAATCCGATGTCCTTGAGTGAATTGCCGACAAGTTCAATGAAGTTATTACGTCGATCTTGGTCACTAGATAGATAGTCAGCAAAATCTACTACAGGTATGCTTCGTGTCATGTTATCACTTCGTGGTAATGACGATACCGTATGAACTCTATGTCATTTAGGCAGCAAAAACTGTGATTTTATCAGTCACGAATTTTTGACAGCAGTCTAATCATTTCGATGTAGATCCAAATTATTGTCACTAACACACCAAATGCGCCCCACCATTCTGCATTCTTAGGTGCTTGCCACTTTACTCCTGATTCAATGAAACCAAAGTCAGAAA
Organism: Candidatus Poseidoniaceae archaeon; assembly: GCA_022425585.1. The sequence goes on along the minus strand of JAKMFF010000296.1, from coordinate 6,189 downwards.
TCAAACTTAGCGCGGCGATTGAAAGAACGAATATAGTGAAGCCAATTCCAATTGGCCCAGAGGAGTGAACAAATGGTACTTCATAGGCAGTAAATAATGAAAAGAATATCGAGACAAGATACAGCATCATTATTGCCCCTACTAAGCTGCCAATCACTTTGTTAAAAGTTGGAGTTGGTCTGATGGCTCTAGATGAGTAAATAATTAGCATTCCGCCAGTGATAAACAGTGTGCCAAATGCCGCTTGGATGATTATACCAGTGTAAAATGCTTCAAACACTAGAGAAATTGCTCCAACAAACATTCCTTGCAATACCGCATAGATAGTCATCAATGCGCCTGGGTTTTCAGGCCTCATAAACATCAATATCAGGGCTACCACAATTCCGCCGAGTAGACCACCCCATGCCATACCATTGATGACAGATGCGTTGCCTGCTGCTAGAGCATCTAGTGCAACATATGCTGAAATTAATGCAGTAATTGTCACAATCCCAAGCAAGTAGGCAAGTTTGCCGATTGTACCTTGCAAAGTCATAGTGTTTTGTCCTTGAATATTGGACCAAAAATTTTGGGTCATAACTGGATTGCTGGTAGAGTAACGCATCTTTATCAGTCCTGCTAATGTTATGTCCTTTGTCAATCTTACGATGTTATTGGTTGCCTTCGAGTTGTTCTTGATAGTATTCAGCAAGTTGGTCAATCGTCCATCCGTTGTCGAGATAACGTTGGATTACATCCTCTGTCCAGCCGGGGAATTTTGCCAATTCTTCAGGTGAGAAATTGCTGCTCTCCTCAGTAGTCTGGCTTTCACCACTACCATCAAGGACCGGCATTGCCCATGATTCTGTATCAACTGATTCTGAATTCTCTTCTAGCATCATTTCTTGCTCCTCAAGGCTAACTAAATTTTTAGCCTCAATTGCCTTACTTTCTAACTGCTTTAGGATGATAAATGCCCCAATTGAAAAGATTGCTGCTACTATCATCACAATCAACATGGTGTTTTTACCAGTGTCATCATTTTCGCCATCGCTAGCATCTGCCAGTTCAGCCAATTGGTCAGCTGAGCATCCATCAAAGTCAGTCAATGCATCTGGTTCAGTATCTGGGCACAAATCAAACTTATTTGGTATGGTGTCCATGTCGTCATCGGCTTCTGGGTCAACACTATCATCATCTTGTGGCTCGGTTGGCGAGTTGCCAGATGAAAGATCGCAACCATATTGGTCGGTATCTTTGATGCCATCGCCATCAGCGTCTTCTAGGGTCAGAGCATCATAAATAGCCACATTAGCAACCGATGCGTTGAGGGCTGTTCTCTGTGCCCAAGTGATCTCTATGGAATCAATAGCACAATCGCCATCAGTATCTGCTAACATCGGGTGGCTACCTTGTTTTTCCTCATCCGTATTGTTAACGCCATCGCCGTCTGAATCAAACATATCTTCAGTAACTCCTGAAGGCATGGTACGCTTGGTTCGGTTTAGTCCATTAGCAACTTCATATTTGTCAGTCAGTGAATCTTGGTCAGTATCTGTGACATTGTCTAAGCGATTCCAATCCGCATGCCATCCATCTAGGTAATATTGAGTAACAACAGATGAATGAATGATTACTCCCATCTCGCGGTTACGGTTCATTGCAGAACTACCCATGTTTATTGAGGAGACTAGTACACTTTCCCCATCGACAATAATTCCTTTGTTGTGTAACTTAGCGACATCATCGTCTTCACCCATAACAACAGCAGAAGCATCTAATCCCTCGGTGCCATTCCAAATTTCATTGAACAAGTCAACTACTTCTTGGTCGTCATCATCAAGGTATGCGCCGTTGATGATTAAGTGAACACCTACTCCCTGCATTGCAACATCATGTAGAGCCGTAATTATTGGGTTTTCATCCCCCCAACCATACGCCCAGTCAGCATCAAGAGTCTGTTGAGAAAGTAAGACCTCATCTTCAGCAGACATTATGAATTCAACAATCTTAGTAACACAATTAGTTGGGCAAGTGAGTAATTCTCCTGAAATACTGGTTTGGATAGCCGATTGAACTCCGCCACCACCGATAGTACTTGGGGGAAAGAATTGATATTGGTCATAATCATTTAGCGCCATTAATTCAGCAAATTCTTTGTCTAGATTGAATTGCTGTTCAACCATTTGGGCTAAATCATCGTTATCAATAATGACACTCCATTCGACATTGCCTCTAACGTCGGGCGCTGGAACCGATGAAGGTTTCCAATTTCCAGATGACATCCAAATACTGTTTGAATCTCTTACCACTACTTTACTGTGCAAGTACAAATATGGTTCATTTGAATCAGTGTTAAATTCATAGACAGTTGCACCCGCTTGAATTAGTGTGTAAGCATAATCGTTCTTGTATTGCAAATCTGTTTCTGACCAAATATTACAATTATAACATCCTGGATCAAGCATCAATTCTACATTGACGCCTCTGTTCAAGGCATCTAACAAGGCTTGAACGAGATTTGCTTCCTGCATTTGGTATAGTTGAATTTGCAGACTTGTTTGACTACCATCAATCCATTCAATCAACTCCAATAAACCATTTTGTGGTCCAACAATTGGGGTCACGATAGATTCTCCCTCGCTAAAGTCAGTAGCCAAGCAAAGAGTGTTGTGTAATCCACTTATTGACCACAAATATTTCCAATCATCAGCACTATCTGTGTCCGGTAGAATATTGCAACCATCACCTCTAACATAGATAAATTCATCATCAGATACACTGTTTGTTGGTACTGAGATGGCTTCACTGGTCCATCCAGCATGACTAGCAGGTCCACTATCAAACACGAAAGCATCAGATAGGTTGCCACTTGGGTCCAAGATGGTAATCACTACGCCAGTGTCAGGGATATACAAGTCAGAACAACCAATGTCGCTAAATTGTAAGAATACCGGATTAATCTCGTCGATAAATGTCATGCCTTGGCCAGTGAAGGAATTCATTGCGTTACTATCAGAGATAATGATACTAGACATCGAAGGGAAAAACATAGTTGAATCAATATCACACTCGTACACTGTACCATCATTTATGCTAATTTGCCAATCCATTAGATAAGCATCATTTTGACCGATATTTTTGAGTTGAATAAATTCATTATCATAAGGTGAGACACGAGTTAGCAGTATGTCCCCAGCAGTGGCGAAATCACTTGACACAACATTTTCGGTACCCGGTGTTGGATAAGCTGCTACACTCCAGTCGACTCCATTATCTGAAATCCAAGATTGACAAGTGATGGTAGTTAACCCTTCACCGTGAACAGAAGATTCACTGATGGCCAGTCCATCTGGGTTATAGATTTCAGGTAAATCCGTAGCCCACAAGAATTGGTATGGTAGACTAATAAGGGCATATTCTCCAGGGGCAACAACAGTTGATTTAGAGGAATTTGCTATGACGCTGAGTGAATTAGTATTGTCTAATTCTCCAGTTTCAAGAATAAAATGACGGTTTGTGGCTGTATCAATGCGCCATCTTAGTAAATCGATTGCCGATGTGCCATTATTATAGATCTCAATCCAATCATTTACCGTGCCGTCTAGGTCATCACACCAGCCCATATACTCAGTGACAATAACTTCGTTAGAGCCAATATATTGTGGCCACTCAGGATTTATCTCGCCAGGTGTAGCCCAAGCAGGTTCTACCCAACCAGCAATTCCAGATGCCGACATGGTTGTATACCCTGCATGACTGCTGCTAGGCGGGATCATTGAGATGTTTTCCGAAGATACGTCCCAAGCTACAGAATCGACAATTGCAGCACTGTCATCGACTAGAGTAATGAGATCAGATGTTTGTTTTAGATAGAATGAGTTGGTACCATTTAGCGCGATTAAGGCAACATCGGCAGGTTGTATTATAGCATCTTGTTGGAGTGGGAAATTGTAGGCTCCTAGAGTGAAGCTTCGACTGCTTGAGGCTTTCAATTTCCAACCAGTTAAATCGACAGCGACACTATCATTGTTGTATAATTCAATCCACTCTCCCAGTGGCCATGATTGTGTGTCCAGTCCCAGACCATCAGGTAAGATTTCACTAAATTGTAAATCCTTCATTGAGTATGGCTCATCACCCGGTTCTGGCTGTCCAGGAGTCAGCCAATTTGAGGGCAGCCATGGAGCGCCAATATTTGCAAAATCTCTTACCATTGACACGTTATCGCCAAAGTAATTACTATGCCATCCCGAATCAACGATATTTCCATTATCATCTTTCATTACTAAATGTTCGTAGTAATCATAGAGGTCAAAATTATTAGACATCTGAATCAATCTTCGTTCATCTGGTGATATATCAGTAGCACTAGAATGGGATTGGTTGAAGATAATTGTTCCAGGATCAAAATATAGGATTTCTCCTTTCCCGTTGGTGATGCTCCAGCCAAGGAGGTTGATTGAGGAGGTTCCATTATTGTGGATTTCAATCCACTTGCCATCTGGGAAGTTACCAGTTGTGTTGGTTGAAGGAAGATACTCAGTAATGATTAGGTCACTAGCCATAGTTGCTAGAGTATTAATTTCACCGATATTGGTTGCATTTACTGTTGGGTAAGCAGAGGTGAACATTTCATCTGTGCCGTGATTACGGGATAAGCTGAAACCTGGCTCATTTGAACTCCAGTTTACTTCATCAGCAATACTGCCGTTTGGCCAATGGATGCTTAGTGTCTCAATGGCATTATTCAGCACACCACTATTAGACGAGCCATTAATGGCAATAACTCTGAGTTCGCCTGCATTGATAATCATCGAATTAGGGTCAGCGGTATACCCAACCAAATGATTCTGATTAAATTCTACAGTGTTACCAGCGGCATCTTTGAGATGCCATCCAGTCATGTCGATTGGCGAGTTGCCTTGATTGTGAATTTCAACCCATTCACCATCAGGCCATGTTCCATTATCGTAACTTGGGTATGCATCAGCCATTACTTCATTGACTACCAAATCACCTGGGAAATAAACAGGGCCAGTAGGTGTGCCACCTTGGTTACTTTCTCCTGGTGAAAGTGTGGTTGATTCAATCCAATCGGCAGCAGGGTCACTTATGTCCTCAATTAGACTAACGCCCTCACTAGGAGATGTTGTCCAAGTTATGCTGTGCACTAAATTACCACTAGTGTCTTTTAGATTGACCATTCCATTGGAGTTTTTCATACAGAATCCGCATGACCCTCCATCTCCATTCCGTGCTAGGACTATGTAATCTCCAGCGGGAATTTCCATGTTTGTGGCTGCAGTTGGATGTACAACATTGCCTGTAGTCATACTTAGCGGTCGGTCATAATGGTCATCTAAAATCCAGTTTGAAAGATCAACTGTGGTGGTTCCAGAGTTGTATAATTCAACCCATTCTCCACTTGTCCAATCTGCAGGTCCTACAGCACCAGTTTCCGCACCAAAGGCGTTAACCAATACCTCAGATATACAGATGTCTCCGATGCATGATGAAGACCTACTTGAGGTTTCAAATGGTTTGTTTGGGTCTGACATTTCTGGGGAATCTAGGACAGGAGCTAAGTACGAACAAAGCATGAGGGTAATCAAAATTATTGGGTATTTTTTAGTGTTCATAATATTCATCTCAGGTAAATTTCTTAATCATAGGAAACCGAACGCATCTTGTGCTTGGGAAAAGGTGTAAATCATAATTGGTACAATGATAATCCCCATACCGTGACTTCTACGTATACCAACTCTTGGAGGTATCAATCCAAGAATTGTGCCGATAATCAGTACACCAATGCCAATAAAACCAGTAGTAAACCATACCAGTGCAGCAACGAACAATATTACTCCCATTACCATTTGCTGTAGTGGTATTGCAGCATGTAACCTTAGCATACCTTTGCCAACAACTCGCATAATTGGCATTGCCATTAATCCAGCCGCAACAGTAACTGACATCAAACGAATAAAATCTGCAGTTGGTTCTGCCGAGGACCAAGTGTCAATTGGATACATCATTTTCAAGGCTAGTGTGGCACCTGAACGGGATCTGCCAATTATGTATAGGAACCCAAGAACCATGACTGTAACAGCTGTGTTGACCGCAGAAAGAATTGCAATTACTTCTAAATCTTGTTTTGTTTGAGGCCCCTCAACCCCTCCTTCCGCTTCAGCAAGGGCGATTTCTAGT
>JAKMFF010000040.1 GCA_022425585.1 Candidatus Poseidoniaceae archaeon | reverse complement strand
TGCTAATCAGTACCAGAATGACTATGCCGCTATTCATCTTTGGAATCCTAATTAACCAGTTACAGAGAGGGGAAGCCGCAGCAAGAAGAGTGTTCACAATTGTAGATCTAGAACCACAAATATTTGACAAACCCGATGCCATTGAATTGAAAGAGGCAATCACATCAGTAGAATTCGATAATGTCTACTTTACCTACCCAAATACTTCAGTGCCAGTTCTAAGTGGTATTTCGTTCAAAGCCGAAGGCGGAGACTTCCTTGGAGTGATGGGGCATACCGGTGCGGGAAAAACTACTATTCTCAAATTACTCATGCGGTATTACACGCCAACTAGCGGAGGAGTGTTAATCAACGGACGTTCGATTGACGACTATACTCTTGACTCAGTTAGGGATAAAATCGGGTTTGTCAGCCAAGAACCATTCCTGTTCTATGGTAGCATTAAGGACAATGTGATTTACAACCAAACCGCTACCGATAAGGAACTAAGACGCGCATTGGAACTTGCCGGAGCGTGGGAATTTATTCAGGAGCTGGAAGATAACCTCGACACCATGGTCGGTGACCGAGGGGCAAAATTAAGCGGTGGACAACGTGCTAGAGTTTCATTAGCAAGAGCGTTATTGAAACAACCTTCACTACTGATTCTTGATGAAGCATCAAGCGCCCTAGATGCGGAAACTGAAAGGCGAATTCAAGAGAATCTAATCGCCAGTGGCAGCAACAGAGCTACAATTGCAGTAGCCCACAGGCTCAGCACCATTCGTAACGCTGATGAAATTGTTTGCATGGTTGATGGTGCGGTTGTTGAACGAGGAAAGCACGACGATCTTGTTGCTGCTGAAGGCGTCTATGCAAGCCAGTGGACAATACAGACCGGTGATTTAGCCGGGCTTTGATTTAGACTCTTTCCACAATTGGTCTAAGGATTGCAGTCTTTTTAGTATGCTTTTTGACAAACTGTTTATTGCCAAGAATGATGAGTGAAGATACTAGCACAAACATCGGTATTCCAACAATTAAAGACCAAACGGCAAGGCTAAGATTACCAATAAATATCTCTTCCAACATCTCTGCAATAACGATGATAGATACGAATATTAAGACTCTTAAAATGCCGAGGAAGGTTCTAACAATGAACCAAATCTGTTCGGTGTCATTGCCTTCATCTGGCTTGTCTAAAGCAGCCAAACGTTCAACGAAGGAAAGTCCGCTCATATTCGGGCTGCTAATTTCATCTAACTAATCAGTTACGGCGGTTTTGCTGGGGAAAAACTGGTTTTTGCACAGTTTCATACAGTGCGGATACGATCATCGATTTGATTGCCAACTCCGGCTTTACCACCGGTTTGACGTATTTCTCGCCACGCCTTGATGACGCCCTGTCCATATGCCCATTGGGCAAGGAAAACAAATAATGGTGCCAAGAACACAGTTCCAATGGTGCGGTGAGGTGAAGTGCCAATTGCTGCACCCAGCCAACATAAAGCCACATAAAACAACATTAATCCACCAAGTCCGTGGAAAGCTAGGCGAGGTAATGTCCACTCTCCAGATACCGATAGCCAATACTCATCGGCTGCACCGCCAGCAAATAGTCCATAGATTAGCCCAATAATCGAGAATATCACTAAGGGAGGAAAGAAACCGATGGCTGTGTGAGACCAACGTGAAATTTCTGGCCAGCGCTTATTGGCAACCATTCTGGTGTAGCCGTAATTACGCATTTGCTTCATGTAAGGCTTGAAAGGTACTCTGCGTCGATGTGGCATGACATTGGATGGGTCGATGAATAACTTGTGGCCTTTACGTTGAATCTTAGCGTCTAGGACTACGTCTTCTGCTCCAATGCAACCTTCTTCAAAAAAGCCGACTTCTCTCAAGTTTGCCATCCTGTGCGCGCAATTGACTCCGGGGTTATGTGAAATTCGAACTAATTCGCCTTTTGGTTGAGCGCCATATCTTGTCCCTGCAGTCATGAATTTTGTACAGAAAGCAACGTCAGCACATTTTGCGCCAAATGAATCATCATCTGGAGCAAAGTTTGGCCCACCTACAGCACCAACTTCAGGATCCTTGAACCAGCGAATCAGCTTTTCAACCCAATCAAGT
>JAKMFF010000333.1 GCA_022425585.1 Candidatus Poseidoniaceae archaeon | reverse complement strand
AGCCCTAACCATTCGTCTGCCGCGGTTTTATCTGCTACTTGGTGGGATTTGAATGAATGGTTGATAGGTGAAAAAATATCCTATGGTCGTAATTTACGGTATGCTGCTAGGTTAAGAGGGGCGCTTGCTGACTTGCGTCAAGAACACGGTTCCTCTGCTGTATTGCTAGTTCCGTTATTTCTACCGTGGCGCAAAGATATTGCAGAATTATTGCAAACTAAGCCAGAGGTAGAGGAGAATTCATCAAACAAGACCTCAACGGCCAGCATGGAGGAAGAGTGATGGCTGTTGGCGGAGTTGATGTTAGAGTTGAAAACCAATTGGTCAGATTTGTTCCTCCCAGTCCAGTAAATCATGACGCAGTAGTGTCGCAACTAGCGGGTCAAAAGAACGGCGGTATAGTGATAAAATCCTTGGAAAAGCCACGCGCTACCATAATTATCGATGAAGAAGGCAGAATCGTAGTTCACGGCACTCATCGTGTTGAGGCTGCAAGAGCGGCCGCCAAGGAACTCTTACTGCGCCTAGGATTAGACGATTCAGGATTACAAACGGAACTTGGCCCGGTTATCGCATCATTCAATTTTGACAATTCAGTAAATGTTGAAAAAATGAATCAAGAATTCACTGCAGGACAAGCTCTCTATGATGAAAGATTAGGCTGTGCAATAATCGAAGATTCACGTCACAATTTGAAATTATATGTTTGGCCAAATGGAAAATGTGTCGCAAGTGATGCTAGACACCCAAATATGGTTGCAATGTCGGCAGTCTATTGGAAAGGTCAACTAGAAGAGCAAAACCTATTCCTTTGAGTGATTGAATGACTTCATCAAATAATGCCTGGAAAGGTCCAATACTTGACAACCATTTCCATCTCAATAGAACTGGACGTTTTTTAGAGGCTGCTAGAGACTTCAAAAATGCCGGGGGAACCAACATTGTGTTGGTGCATTGTCCCGATTTTAAATCTCCACCAACCACCAAACAAGGTCACCGTGAATCTTATCAAAATACTATCAATATGGCTAGAGAAGTAAGAACTGAATTGGGTTTGGGAGTAAGAGTAGTACTAGGTCCACATCCAGCGGCATTTGCTCATCAATTCATCAATTGGGTTGAGGAGGATTCTCAGTTAGGCAAGGAAAAGGCCATGGAAAATTATCGTGATAGCATAGATGAAGCAGTCAAATTTTTCCATGAGGGCCAAGCTCATGCTATTGGAGAAGTTGGGCGCCCGCATTGGGAAGTGTCAGATGAGATATGGCAATTGTCCAACGAATTATTATTGGAGACTATGCACATGGCTGCCCAAGACGGCTTTGCCTTGCAATTGCATGTAGAAGGTGAACTAGAGTCTACTTATCGAGACATGGCTCAAATGGCCAGTAAATCAGGTCTTTCCACAAACCGATTAGTTCGGCATTATTCTCCTCCAAATGTGGATGAAAAAGTGACTCAGGGAATAACCCCAAGTGTATTAATTGGCAAAGGAGCTATGCAAACCTTGTTACAGACAGCAAACTCTTCCAGCCATGGTTTTTTGCTAGAAACTGATTATATGGACGATCTAAGAAGGCCAGGTGCCGTGCTTGGTCCAAAGACAGTACCAAAACGGACCAATCAATTGCTAGAGGCCGGTATAGATGAAGAGTTTTTGTGGCGTAGTCATGTAGATTTGCCCGAGAAATTATACGGTCAAGAATGATAATTTGTTCATACATTTATCCATCACATTGATGAATGGAACGACTTAGCCTAGAATGGTTGAACATGCGAAGTAGGAGTATTGCTGTACTTATTGTAGTAGCATTGATGATGCCATTGATTCCAACTTCTAACGCACAAAACCCAATCTTTGGAGTTCAATTGGACTGTGAAGATTTGCCTGAACTAGACGTTAGTCCGTCTGGTTATGAACCGATTGAGGTAATTTGTACGATCGAAAATACCGCTACAGTTGGTGCCACAAAAGTGGAGATTACTAATGAATGGTCTGGCGGCTCTGAAGCAAGTATGGAAGGAGCTACAGGGGAATATAGCATTGATGCAGGTAGTAGTGAAGAATTCACCGTGACGTTTACCGGTGACACTAAACAAGCATCTAGTAACAGTCATGATTTCGAAATCTTTGCAACAGTCACAGAATGGAATTCAATACCGATGGATGAACCATTTCCACAAGAAAACGCCTCCTATGCTGATACCCTAGAAATTGCCTCTTATGGGGCCGTGGAATTAGAACTACAAGGTGCCTCAACAATGACTGTCGAGGCAGGTAGTGAATTTATGATTCAGTTGCAGTTTACCAATAACGGCAATGATGCAGATAATGTTCGTGTCGACATAGTAAATCTAAACAATTTGAAGACTCAAGGTTTCTCTTTCATCGGTTCTGAATTCGTTGCTGAGCAACTCGCCATGGGGGCTACCTCGTCTCTTCGGGAAATCAAGATGCTAGCTCCAAGTGATGCGGACGGAAATCTAAATGTTGACCTACAGTTTAGAGCAAGTAGTACTAATGACCCAAGCGCAGGATTTAGTGAAACAAATCTCCCTGTTACAGTAGAATCTAGCAAGTCTTCTGGATCCTTGACCGATGGCATAAGTGAAGTAGGGCAAGACGATATGATTCTTTACGGAGCGATTGGCGGAGGAGTAATACTTCTGCTATTGCTACTTGGCGTAGTTACGCGTTCAGTCAAGAAAAAGAAGGTTAAACAAATCGATGAAGCAACACCAATCGAACTGGATGATGATGATGAAAAACAAGAAGTGGATGAATTTGACGATTTATTTGACGATTTAGACGATGTTGTTATTGAATCAGATGAATTTGATGATTTACTCGATGACTTTTGACGCTGTCTAGCGTTTCGGATATTTTTTTCTGCTTAAAATTCGCTATATGAGAGTATATTTTGACGGTAACAGTCAAAGAGCGAGTGTGCTCTGCTACACCTAGTATAGGTGGTCGCGATATGTTGAACTTGAGCGGAAAGACCGCATTCGTCTTTGGAGTGGCCAGTGAAGATTCAATTGCTTGGGCAATTTGCAAGATGCTTGCAGAGAGTGGCGTAAACCTCTACCTTGGATATCAAAAGAGATTTCGCAGTAGGGTGTTTCAACTAAAAGATAAATTACCCCAAATCGCCGGTTTCTACCCGCTAGATGTGGCACAGGATGCCACAACCAAAGAATTCTTTGATGCCTTTAGTGCAGATAATCCTGGCAAAAAAGCAGATATCCTTATTCATGCAATAGGATTTGCTCCAAGGACATGTTTTGATCGACCAATACTGTTTGTTGAAGACCAAGATATTAACACTGCAATGACGATTTCGGCTAATTCCCTACAACGTTGCTTGAAATTTGCCTTGCCTCATCTAAACCCAAATTCTTCAACAATCACTCTAACTTATGCCGCATCCAACAGATATGTCCCTTCCTACGGAATAATGTCTATGGCAAAAGCCGCATTAGAATGCTGGACACGAGAACTGGCTTGTCACTTAGGTCCAGAAGGCCACAGGGTAAATGCAATATCATCAGGTCCAATCAGGACCATAGCCGCTTCGGGGATTCCCGGATTTGATAACATCTTAGATCACGTCGAGAAAAACTCCCCCTTGCGAAGAAATGTCAATCAAGAAGATGTAGCGGGAGCAACATTGTGGCTGGCTAGCCCATTATCAAGTGGGGTTACTGGGCAATGCATCTATGTTGACGCGGGATATTCCATTACGATGGTTCCAGAAACTATCATGAACAATTGAGGTGATTATGTGACGATTACAACTGCTGACGGCAAGGTTGCAGAGGGCTTAGAACAAGCACCATTTGAGCCGATTGCAATTGTTGGCATCGGCGCTATGATGCCAGATGCAGATGATATTGAGCAATTTTGGCAAAATATTGTTGATGCGAAAGTTAGCATCAAAGATGTCGAACAAAACCGTTGGCCTGGCAAAATAGAAAATTTTTGGAAATCTGGCGGTCCAGGCAATATCGATGAAGGATTTACTTATGCTAAAATCGGTGCTTTCGTTGAGGGTTTCGAATTTAATTGGCGCCGCTGGCGGCAGCCTCCAGGCACACTCGGGCAAAT
>JAKMFF010000213.1 GCA_022425585.1 Candidatus Poseidoniaceae archaeon | reverse complement strand
CCATTTTCAAATCATTATTAATTACTAAGACTAATTTCAAAGGATCGTTATCTATTATATCATACATTTTGGGTGCCGTTAAACGATGAATAAACGAACGAAGACCCAAATAACCACCCCGATTAATACGGTTTTAATTCACCTGTTAATGCATTGATACTGCTTTTTGGTGCTGGCCCAATACCTAGTACTGTGATGGTACCTGGAGGTATTTCTGTGTGTCCGGCATCTTTGACTAGGTGGGTAATTAGTCCAGCAGATTTAGCCTTCCCCATTATTTCTTTTAATGAGTCGAGATTGTCTATTGCAAGACTGATTTTACGCCCACCGCTAGATTGCCAGCGCTCCATAATTCTAGGCTCGCTTTTCTTAGCAATTAGAGCGCAACTTACTGCTGCATGCGAACACTGTACAGCAGCCTTGCCTGCTGATAGTCTCAAATCTTTTCTGACTATCAAAGCCATAGAAGGGCCTTCATGTTCTTGTGACATATCCATCGACAACTTTCTGCTCAATTTCCTCCATGGACTGGAATTTTGTGATTGCTTCGCTAAACCATCTTCCGAACCAAGCAGCAATGGTTAGATTGCCAACTGCATGGAGTATATCATAGGGTATTCCGTTGATTAGGTATACCATGAATCCAGAAGCACTTACTGTTCCTAACACGCTTAATGAGACAATGATGTCGAATAAAAATGCGCAAATTACTGCATAACCGAGGGTTTTGTTAAGTTGTAATTGGCCATCGGTGATGATTTTTGATGATGAGCCAATAATTGCAACTACCGACCATCCTATCGCTTGGTACAGCGTCCATATTCCGTCCCCAATAATAAAATTGGAAATCATAGTAACCAAAACCGCAAAGGCGACTCCTCTGCGAGCACCTAATTGTGCACCAATAATCAGAGCTGTAACAGTTACTGGTTGAATATTAGGCAGAGACGTCATAACAACTCTGAGTAGTGAAACACTAGTGACCAATGTTACAAAAGTAAGTACATTAGAGACTTTCTTCATATCTGGAGATGCCAGCATCCAAAACGCCAACGCCAGCAAAATGACATCAATTACCAATCCTGAGAACGGGCCGAGCACCGGCCCATGGACACCATATGATTGGAACATGAACAAGCCTAGAGGTTGAATGTCTTGAGCATTGCCTTAACTAGAGTTGTTTCCAGACTACAATACCATCTGATTGGAGTCCACTAAATTCTGCTGATACTGTTCCAGGCTGTCCATTGACAGTATATTCCCAGCCCTCTCCTGCAATGTTATCAATGCTAACGACATATTTTCCAAGACTGCTCTCGATTATTTCAATCTCAAATCCTTGTTGATTGGCGGCTTCTACCGATGCCTGAAGAACATTATCATTGCCCAATAATCCGCCCGTAACAATGGTTTCTTGCTTGAATTCAAAAACGACTATCTGCGTTCCTAACCATTCATCTGGCCAATCATCATTCCATGCATCTGATGCTGGGGCTTCGTCATTGACTAGATCCGCCCATGCCTCAATAATATCACTAAACGAAAAGAAGAGTAAAATTGTTACAAACAGGATGAAGAATTTGAAGGCGGATTGGAATCTTTCTCTTAGTAGTTGAATGCTCGATGTTGAGATTAGGATTAGTGCTGATAGAATAACTAGAATTGTTGGCCAGTCTGAATCTTGTTTATCGTATGAAATTGATGAGTTATCCGTTGAATACATTTTCAAATTCGCATTATCGTTGACCAACAACATGTATTTGACACCGTCTGAAGTCCAAGATTCTATACCTGCAGTGCCGTACCAATCATCTGCATAGTTTAGCATACCAAGAGGGGTTAATTCGCCATTATTCGATAATTCAAATTGTCCATAGCCGCCATCTACCGTATTTTGTGGCAACATTATTGTTCCAAATACAATAGATATCTCCCCATTGGAGGTAAATGTTTCAGAATCCTTGACAGTGCATTGAATCCCACATGAAATACTTGTCAAATATTGTGAATCAGTGGTTATCACATAACCATCTAAAATTATCGGCATGCCAGGGCTATAGCCTGAATTTGTTACAATAGACGACTGTTCAGAGGTTGTATTGAAATGGTAAATTGTACTCCCGCTATCAGTTTGTAAATGAATTAACAGGTTATCATTAGACAACTGAATTGGTGCATGTCTTATTTTGCCTTGAGCGATGAAGTGTTTTGTGGCATTTTGGTTATTCGCTGACCATAAGTTGCCCTCCTCATCACCAACCCAATAAGACTCTCCAACGAATGTTACACCATTCCTCCAACCTAGACCTGTTTCATAAGAGAATTGGATAGTACCATCTAGACATATTTTGTCGATACCTTGCCTCGTGGGAATCGTTACTGTTTCATCCTCGATCAACATGCTGCCAGTAATACCCCATGAGTTCACTTCAGTTTGGTACTGCCAAACTACAGCACCAGTGTTTGCGTTTAATGCTTGAAACAAGCCATTAGACCAGCCCACAAGTATCATGTCAGGCCAACTCCCACAAACACCAGCACCTGAGTTAACATATTCTAGTGGCGTCATGTCTTGGAATGTCGAATTTGGATTCTCTACTCGCCACAATTCATCTCCAGCAAAATTCAATGCATATACAGACGG
>JAKMFF010000207.1 GCA_022425585.1 Candidatus Poseidoniaceae archaeon | reverse complement strand
GGCGCCTTGTGATATGTTGCGGATGTCCAGTTCAGTTTTCCATGCCTCTTTAACAGATTGATACAACTCTTGATCTAGCGGTTTAGAAGGTACCTTTGCCAAGTCAGTCATTGAATCATTAGTACTTGACATTACCACCGATGCGTCTTTACCACATTGTAGATGGCTACCAATATCAACTAATTCTATGCCGGTTGCAATGTTTAACACAGCAAAGCTAATTTTATCATCAACTTGACTAATCAAAACTTCAACTCCATTGTTGAGTAGGTGTTTGATTAATGAAATTGCTATGGTTGTGTAATCACTATCATGGCCAAAAACTCGTACATTATCAACTACATAGGGCGAATATATTGTGAACGAGTCTGATTCCTGTGATATCAAATATCCTTGGAAATTTATGATATCACTCATTTCGATTTCTCCCATATACGTGCACAGCACAGGTTGCACCAGAGCCGCCAACATTGTGCGATAGTGCATTTTCAGCATCCCTTACTTGTCGAGATGGTTCTACTTCACCTCTTAACTGCTTGAATATTTCAACTGTCTGTCCAGTTCCAGTAGCACCTAGTGGGTGACCTTTTGATTTCAATCCGCCACTAGGATTAATGCATACATCACCTTCATTTCTTCTACCTAATCCTTCTCTGGCAAATTTACCACCAGTGCCCCGCTTGGTAAAACCAAGATCTTCAGTTGCTAGTAATTCGGCGATAGTAAAGCAGTCATGAACTTCAGCCAAATCAATATCATTTGCCGTTATACCTGACATTTGGTAGGCTTTTTTAGCCGCATTCTGAGTAGCAATTAATTGCGTAATTGAAGGTCGGTCATGTAACGCAAGATAATCTGAAGCCGCTGCAGATCCGTTAACCCAAACTGGAGCGTCGGTAAATTGTTTCACCACATGGTCAGCCGCTAAGATAACGCATGATGCACCGTCCGAGGTTGGGCAACAATCGTACAGTGTTAGCGGGTCGGCAACCATAAATCCACTTTTGGCTTTATCAAAACTCACATCTTTTCTTATGTGTGCCATTGCATTATCTAAACCATGCCAATGGTTTTTGACGCTGATATTCACTAAATCATCATGAGTCGATTCAAATTCATGGAAATATCTACGCGCCATTAGCGCATATGTTCCAGGAAAAGTTAGACCTGCCAATCTTTCCCATTCAGTGTCACCAGATACGCCTAGCCAGAATCGCTTCCTTTCAGGAGTAAGGTCATTCATTTTTTCAATGCCACCGGCAACTACAACATCTGCTTGACCACTTTTTATCGCCATCCAAGCATCTCTAAGTGCGAAGCCTGATGATGCGCATGCGTTCTCAATACGCCTAACTGGTATTCCTTGCATACCTGAATGCTCAGTCAGTAAAGCAGCAGTATTACCTAACTGTCCCCCGCCAAAAGCAACACTTCCGATATATGCTTCATCGATTTGCTTGGGTTCAAAATCCTTATCGACGCTGTGGAATGCATTGTTGGCAGCTTCTGCCCACATTCCTTTCATTCCAGATTGATGATTGCCATATTTTGTTTGCCCAGCACCGACAATGGCAACATCAACCATGTTAGCCCCAAAGGGTCACAGCATTTGATTAAAGCGGTTGAAAATCTTGCTTGATAATTATTATTCAATTAGCCAACATTCCGTAGATACTAAGAACAACCCCCAACCGGCTATAATCATGCTACGCCAATGTAGAGAACGTTCCTGCTCGATTAACAACGGACATTTCAACGGTTCCAACTGCCCGATATGTAATGAAGAAGGTAAATTCATTATGAGCGATAGAGAGGCTAACTCCTTGGGTAGAATCCTCGCTTTAGTACTTCGACACGCACCAGAGAAATTCGGAGTCGACATGGATATCAATGGATGGGTAAATACTCGAGAACTATCTGAATCAATTTCAAAGCAGAGAAGACACTATCATTGGCTTAGAGGATGGCATTTTTCGGCAATAGCCAACTCAGACGAAAAAGGACGCTATCAAGTCGAAGGTGAAATGATTAGAGCCACATACGGACACTCTATAGAATTAGAATTGGATCTTCCTACCGATGACATCCCTGAAGCTCTGTACTGGCCATGTGAGCCAGAACAAGTCAAAGCCATTCTCGAATTAGGAATTACTGCAGGTGACCGACAACACGTTCATCTTTCCAAGACAATCAATAAAGCAATGGAAGCTGGTCACGTTCGAATTAACCGACCTGCAATTATGGAAGTTGATACAACAAGAGCAATTGCTGATGGTAACATAATTTATCGTGCAGGTAAGTCGGTATATTTGACTACAGATATGCCTGCTGATTATCTATATCAGGTCGAAGCAGATGATCCCGTAGTCGCTGAAATGGTTGCTAGATGGGAAGCAGAAGAAGAAGAGTAATCAGATTACTTTTCTATTGCGCCACATGCAGGGCAGAATCCC
>JAKMFF010000279.1 GCA_022425585.1 Candidatus Poseidoniaceae archaeon | reverse complement strand
GAGTTCCTGCAGTACAAGAGGCTGTCGAGAAAGAGGCTGGTAAAGCGCCATACAAAGGCATCAATCCTGACGAGGCTGTAGCAATGGGAGCTGCACTGCAAGCCGGAATTATCGCTGGTGATGAAGGTGTATCTGATGTGTTATTGCTTGACGTAACCCCGCTTACCCTTGGTATTGAAACACTTGGTGGTGTAATGACAACTATGATTGAAAGAAACACTACGATACCCGCTAGACGTTCAGAGATTTATTCAACTGCATCGGACAATCAGCCAGCCGTAACCATTCATGTATTGCAAGGTGAAAGGGAATTCGCCAAAGATAACGTGACACTTGGTGAATTCACACTGGTGGGTATACCTGCTGCTCCTAGAGGTGTTCCGCAAATCGAAGTTACCTTCGATATTGATGCAAATGGTATTGTCAATGTTAGTGCGAAAGATATGGGTACAGGAAAAGAACAATCTGTTAAGATTGAGTCTCAGACCTCTCTTTCCGAAGATGAAATTCAAGCAAAAATAGCTGAAGCTGAGGATTTTGCTGAAGAAGATAAACAAAGAAAGGCAAAAGTGGAATTGAGAAATATGGCAGATCAGGTCTTGTATCAAACTCGAAGAACCTTGGATGAATCATCAGATAAATTGGAAGATGATGATGTGAATCCGGTCAAGGAAAGATTGGATGAATTAGAGAAACTTGTTCAAGATGATGATGGTAAACCGCTTGATATAGACACCATAGATGATGCGGCAATTCAAGCAAAGGTCAAGGAAATCGAAGAAGCAATGCATGGTGTATCTGCCAAGCTGTATGAGGCTGCTTCAGCAGAAATGGCTGAGCAAGAAGGTTCTGGCGACGATGGAAATATCGATGTTGGTACTGATGATGTGGTCGATGCTGATTTCGAAGTGGTCGACGAAGATTGAGGCGCGCTTATTTCTTAGATGGTGGTGGGCCTGCTATGAGCGAAGCCCCAATCCTCAAAGATACTACTCGCTCTAGTGGGAGAGAAGCTCTACAAAAAAACATTCAAGCGGCTATGGCTCTATCAGAAGCTATTAGATCTACTCTTGGTCCAAAGGGATTGGACAAATTATTGATTGATGATGATGGGCGTACTTTAGTTACTAATGATGGAGTAACCGTTCTTGAAACTGCTAAGGTTGAGCACCCTGTTGCAAAGATGATGATTAACGCATCATCAACCCAAGATAGAATCGCAAAAGATGGTACAACAAGTACCGTAATATTAGCGGGGGAGATGTTACAAAACGCCTGGCAATTAATCCTTCAAGGGATACATCCTTCGACTATCGCAAGAGGTTATCGAAAATCCGAACAGTATGTGTTAGAATGTATGCACGAACTGTTGATGGAGTCTAATGACGAAATTAGAAAGGATGTTGTCAAAACGTCTCTTGCTGGAAAGGGATATAATTCGATGCAAGAAGTAATTGCAAATGTATCTCTAGAGGCTGTTAAGATGGTCGCTGAGGGGGACAATTCGGTTGATATATCAAAAATTAAATTGATTTCTCAAACGGGCGGTATAGTCGAAGATTCTAGAGTTTTTAGGGGCCTTATGATGCCAAAAAAACGCATATCTAGTGATATGAAAAGGGAAGTAATTAATGGCAAACTCTTGTTGGTTGATGGAGGTCTAGAAAGTAAAAATGTTAGTACAGATTTGAAATTAAATGTCACTTCTGTCGGAGTACTGGAATCATTTAGACAAGAGGAGAGAAAACTATTGTTTGAACAGG
The DNA here is from genome assembly GCA_022425585.1 of Candidatus Poseidoniaceae archaeon. Next base: position 2,388 of record JAKMFF010000279.1, on the reverse strand, counting down.
TTGACAAAATGGTCAAACATGGAGTAACTGTCTTAGCATGTAGGGAAAGTATTGATGACGATGTTAAAAATTATTTAACCAAAGCTGGAATTCAGGCTTTTCGTCGAGTGTCGAGAAGCGATCTAAACATGCTAGCTAGGGTTTGTAACGCAAGGTTAGTCCATTCAATACAATCGAGTTCAAAAAATGATGTCGGCGATTGTGTAGTAAGCAAGAACATAACAATTGACGGGAAAGATTTCTGGATTGTCGAGGGTGAGGGTAAAGCGGCGACAATCGTTGCAAAAGGGAGTACTGTAGATATCATTGGTGAAGTCGAGAGATGTTTTGATGATTCCATCGGCGTAAGTGTTCAATTGATTGAAGATGGTTTGGTTGTTTGTGGTGGAGGGGCATCTTATGTTGCACTAGCACGGAGGCTCAGACGTTATGCTGAGACTATTCCTGGAAGAGAACAATTAGCGGTTGAAGCATATGCTGATGCAATAGAAGTAATTGTTAGAGTGTTGGCGGAAAATGCTGGTATAGATCCGATATCAACTCTGCTAGACGTCGTTGCTGAACAGACAAATACGAATTCTGATGAAATTGGGATAAACCTAGAGTCGGGAAAGCCAGAAAACATGGCTAATTTGGGCGTTTTAGAACCACAAGGCATAATCAAACAGGCGTTGATTGGTGCCACTGAAGTAGCGATTTCGATTTTGAGAATAGATGATGTTTTGTGGGCTAAACAAGAAATGACGATGCCTGATTTGCCTGAAGATGATATGTGATGAAACAGGTTTGTTACCTATCAATATAGAACAGATATTCAAATACTCGAAAAAAACACCAATTTTCGATGGGGTCTAATAATTCCGTGTGCGTAGGCATTGATGATGTTGCTATACACTTCCCAAGATTGTATATGGATATGAAGGATTTTGCCGACCTTCGTGGTGAAGATTACGGTAAATTGAACAAGGGCCTCGGATTGAAAGCGATGTCTATTCCTGATGTTCACGAAGATACTGCAACAATGGGCGCGAATGCTGTGATGAAGTTAATCGATAGAAATGGTTTGAATCCACGAAACATTGGTAGAATGTATCTTGGTACAGAATCGGCCCTTGATGGAGCAAAGCCGACTGCCACATACATTGTAGATATGCTAACCCAAAGATACTCTGAACGTTATGGTGCTGATTGTTTTAGAAACTGTGACGTTGTTGATATGACGTTTGCTTGTATCGGTGCTGTTGATGCAATGCACAACACACTTGATTGGGCTGCAAGGTCGACTGACGAAGATGAAAGAATCGGAATTGTGATTTTCTCAGATAATGCGAAATATGCCCTTGAATCTGCTGGAGAGTACACTCAGGGAGCTGGTGGTGGAGCAATATTGATTCGTAGAAACCCTCGCCTGTTAGAAATTCCTGATATTATCGGTGTTTCAACTACACCTGTCCATGACTTTTTCAAACCGCGTAGAGAGGTTTCTGTTAAATCGATCATTACCAATGTTATGACACTTGCACAAGAAGCGGGACAGTCTATCAAGAAAGGTCTTGTTGAAAGAATGATTCGTCACTTACCAGCATCTACTGTTAGAAAACTGGGTATATTTGCCCATGGTGAAGAAAAGGTCAGTGTGCATAGAGATGAGCCGGTTTTTGACGGACAATTCTCTAATCGATGTTACCAACAAGCAGTTAGACAAGCCTTCCATAATTTTAGACAAAAAGCAGAACGCTCTGGGAGATATAATTACCAAGAAGATGAACGATTCACTGAACAATGGAGTCGTATTATCATGCATTTGCCCTACGCTTACCAAGCAAAACGAATGTTTCCTGATGTTTTCAGACATGACCGTGAAGACACTGAGATGTGGGCGGAAGTTGCTGAAAATTTGGGCCCTGCCCCAGAACCTCACAACTCCGATGATCCAGTAATTATCGAAATTTGGGAAAAGGCCATGGATGGTTATCGAAGAGCCATTTCAAAAACACCGCAATATCTCGATTTCCATGCTAGTCGAATAGAGAAAGGTCAGCGTGCAAGTAGTCTAATCGGCAACCAATATACTGGTTCTATTTTCCTTGCATTAATGTCAACATTTGAATCCGATCTCGAAGAGAATGTCAATCTTGATGATGTGTTATTTGGTTTGTGTGGATATGGTTCGGGAGCCAAAGCCAAGGTATTCGAGGGCAAGGTTTCTCCTAGATGGCGTGAAGTCGTATCTCGATGGCATCTATTCGAGAGATTAGGTGGAAGAGTTGCTATTGACCACATAACATATGAGAATCTACACAAGGGATTGCAGAGTGGTAGTGTCGTAGAACCAGAAGGTGAATTTGCTTTGGTAGAAATCGCTGAATCCGGTGTACAAGAAGGTGC
>JAKMFF010000171.1 GCA_022425585.1 Candidatus Poseidoniaceae archaeon | reverse complement strand
ATGCCGGCATCTGGAGCGATACGCGGAGTTTCTTTAGCAGTAGATGGCGGCCGTCTAAGAGGAATCTGATTACCGGTACAAATCAAACCAAACTGGATAATGGTCAGATAAATCAGTGGAATTAAATGAGTTATCTATGCCCCAAGAACCAACTAACCGTCCATTTAATTCATCTAAAGTAACAATACGATCATAAGCACAATCAGTCGATGAAACCGTGGTATCTGCAAGGTCATTTACCAACCAATTATATTGGGGTAATCGCATAGGTGAATCCCACAATTCTTGTGAATTAGCATAGCTACAATCAGCGTTAAAATCACCCAGTATAATCAAATCTGTTTCCTCGGAATTATTCTCGCGATAACTTTCTACAACTGTGTGTAGGGCATTGATTTCCTCCATAGCCAAAGCAGGTTTGGTGTGGATAGAGAAGATGGTGAAATCAAATCCTGAACTATTACCGCTTTCATTCAGTAATTCAAACGTTGCCACATAAGGTTCACGTTGAAACAAATCTTCACTAGAATCATTGTATAGAGTTCCATTACCTAATTCTCTAAATACAGAAGTGTTGTAATAGTAAACATATTGTTCTTGGGCAGAAGAAGAAGCATTAACACCACTCCTTGGACTTAGTGACATATTCCAAGTATCTCCGGACTGGTTGTTTATTTCATCAAGAAATTCATATGGTACAGTTTGGTCAATATCCTTGATTTCCTGTACAGCAACCATATCATACTGCAGCACAATGTCGACTAATTGGCTCACTACGTCAGGTTTACCCATTTTGGTCTTCCCGAAAACCTGTATGTTAAAAGTTGCAATTTTAGCCACCTCAGAACGGTTTAGTTGGGGGATTTCTCGACCTTCAGCACCTTCTTCTAACTCTTCTTCTTCTGGTTCGATAAAAACAAAAACAGTATTTTCATCTTTGTGAATCGCCAAATGGATAGTCATCGGTGCGAGAATGAGAATTGCCACTAGACTTAGCGCCTGAAGATAGCCATCAAGAGAACCCATTTCTCTAGTGGTTAGTCATTTTTGTTATCAAGATTATTGCTAAAACGGTTGGAATAGGTTATTCATGCTAGGGTCTTGCCGCAGTCATGAACGGCGAGGTTACTGCCCAACAGGCAAAGAAAATTATCTCAATGCTTACTGATGGAGGAGCGATTGATAATGTCAATGCTCCTCTTGCTTTGCGTCTAATACCGTTGGCAGAAGAGTTAGAGGACCATGAACTCGTTGAACGCTTACTTGAACACGCAGAGAAAGTATCAGAAGATGAATTAGAATCCGGATGGGTTGAATTTGAACAACTAAAAGTTGTTGATTCACAACAAGAAAAGTTTGTTGAACTTGCCGCCAAATCAGAAAAAATTAACGGCGGAGAAGCACTAGCAGCTGCGGTGTTACATCATATAGGATTGATGTGCTTGAGTCACGAAAATTATGATGATTGTAAAGTGTTTGTCACACGCTCAATGCGAATTAGAGAGAAGTTATCTGACAATTCTGGACTTGTTTATAGTTTAGCGGTTTTAGAAGCGTGTGATAAGCGGCAAAATAACCTCGATTCCGCATTAGTTCATGGCACTAGGAGACTTGAATTACTCACTAGCTCTGATGATCATGAAGGATTGATGGAAGCACTATCCGACTTGGCACATACTCAAGCATCCCTCGGAACATTTGATGCGGCAATTGACCTCTACACACAATCATTAGAACTATCCAATGACCTAGAAGACGTTTCAGGACAGTTTGTCGCCAGATGGGGCTTAGCAGACATATGTGAGATTCAAAGTGACTATCAGGCGGCAATGATTTACCTGTCTGATTGTTTGCATTCATTCATCGCTTTTGGAATCCAACCCCCGGTACAAATCCGTGAGCGACTAGAAGCCCTAACCAATTTAGAGAATCCAGAATCGAATTAACTCACTGCCACATCGATTATGTCCTAAGAGCGTTTGGCATGACCAGTGGCAAGTCATGAAACATGACATTTTCTTTTCAATCAGCCAAACTCCTGGCGTTGATGGCAAGACTCCGTCTGAGAAAACCATGTTTGCTAATTACTTCCAACAACTAAAGCATGCTGATAGTTTAGGGTTTGGAGTAGGTTGGATTGCTCAGGCACATCTTTCAACAGAAACTCAAAAGATGAACTCAAGCCCTGTGGTTCCGCATTGGCAAGGTGAAGTTGGATTGTGTACAGATTTCCCGCAATTAGCCATGGAAAGTTTCCGGCAAACCAATAACATTGACATTGGCTCGGCCGTAGTAAGTATTCTGGCAAGTGGAGGGCCAATTGCCCAGGCTGAACGGATCGCCAATACTGTTCAATTTTTATCAATGCTTGATGAGAAACGGAAATTGCACGTCGGGTTTAGTGCTGGTAGATTTGAATTTATGGCTAGACCTTACGGCATCACTCCACGAAACTCTTGGGAGAAGTCTGCGTGGAAATCCCTGCGAGGGCAGATATTCATGGAAGCAAGCGAGATATTTCTTAGACTACTACGAGGTGACATAATTAGCAGTCGAGATGTTCGAAAGACGATTCTTACTAGAGATAATTTCCGCAGTGACGATGATTGGGAGGCTGTTCAAACAGCATACTTAGCTGAATCTGGTGCACACGAAGCAAATGAAATCGTAATCCCAAACAGGTATGAATTTGAAGAAATCTCCATTATTCCTAAAGCTTGGAATCGTGACCAGTTACAACTTATCGCCGGAACTCATGACGCTAAAACTCAAGAATTTGTCAACTCTTTTTTACCTGTTAAGGTGTTTAATCTATCAATCACCTCACCAACAATTATTGATTCCACTCATGAAAGGATGTCCGCATGCTTCCATGAAACTGGTGGTAAGTGGCAAAGGAGTTACATGCCAAGAACGAGTTTTGTATTTCTAAACGATGAAGATGGATTAACTGGAGAAGAGCAGAGTTATGCTGCTAAACAAGAAGCTGAAAACGCACTACAGGCATATTGGAATGCCCTTGAGGGGACCATCGACCCAGAAAAAGTTAGCAAAGCCGCAAATAATGCGCTTATTGGAAATGTCTCTGAAGTTGCACAACAAATCGTAGAGAGATTTCACCCTGAAGACACAATAATGGCTTGGTTTGATTTCTTTAATCATGATTCTGACCGAGTTTGCCGAAACATGTCAGCTTACATGGAAAAAGTAGTACCAATGGTCAACGCGATATTGGAGGCAGAAAAATGAGCGAGGAGCATATGCCTTCAGCAGTAAAAGACGGCAGGCCCGGTAGCTCAATGTACCCTGAATCATCTCTGGGTGAGAACATTGAAGGAATCCCCACTGGCCGTGAAGTGGATTGGGAACCATTGGTTGATTATCGCAGAAATGGAGTCTCTGAGACGACTATCCACGGTGCAGTAGCCTGGGCGCATGGAGATGAGGTAATACACTCATTTGGTGGTAATGTCCTATGTTATGGCAGGTCGATGATGAAACCATTCATGCTCAAAGCATTCACCAAAGAGTTAGAAGATGTCAGTTGGGAACAAAAAGCAATTTCTGTCGCCTCTCACAATGGCGATACAGAACACGTTGCTGCTGCCCAGTCATTACTCTATGAGGAAGAATGGCCATTGATGTTGACTCCATTAGATGTACCTCTTATTCAATTTGGCAGACAAGTGAGAAGACCAAGAAGATGGTTTCATACTTGCTCAGGCGAACATGCGGCAATCCTTCACGGGTGTCGTAAGAAAGGTTGGAATCGTGCTGGATATACCTTACCAAATCACGAGGTGTTTTCTGCGTATATGGAGCAGATTCGCACTTATTTGGGCCCAGATTGGAAACCACTTAGGTATGCTAAGGATGGTTGCGGACTGCCAACTGTTTCCAATACAGTTTCCGAGTTGGCGCAAATTTATGCTGGTTTAGTGCGTGATAAAGACGATGACTGGATATGGGAGGCAATGGTCAGACACCCAGACTTAGTAGGGGGATTCAACAGATTGGATTCTACTATTCTAAAAGCAGGAGAAGGCCGAGTGATTGCTAAAGAAGGGGCTGATGGCCTGCTAGGCCTAGCGATAGAACATCCTGATTACCCCAAAGGTTTGGGAGTGGTTGTCAAAATTGCTCACGGGTGGAATTCTCAAGCCACATGGTATATTGCTCGAGCAATTCTTGGTGTTCTTGGAATTGAACTACGCAACCCTTACCCATTGCATCGACAAAAAGCGTTTATTGTTCCTGGTATTGTGCCAGATTCTTACCATGAAAAACTTCAGTCCATCGATACTTGGGATGAGTGGGATCCAGATCAAGACCGCTGGACATATGATATTGAGGGGTAAATTTGCAAATTTACAATTACATCAATGGCGAATTTGTTTTACCAATTAGTGGTAATATGCTTGATAATATCAATCCAGCTACTGGACATATAATCGCTCAAATTCCCGATTCCAACAATGATGATGTCGCAACGGCGACAATCGCTGCAAAACGTGCATTAACTGATTGGCGTGGACTATCCAAAAATGAACGGATAAATTGGCTTAACAAAATTGCTCAAGCCTTAGAGGATAGGTCAGAAGATATTGCTAAAACAGAAAGCATGGATACTGGAAAACCAATAGGTTTGGCTAGGAGAGTCGATGCAGCACGCAGTATCAGCAACTTCAGATTCTTTGCCCAGCATGCTCTACAACAGACTGAAAATAATTTCACAATGGCTGACGCAACAAATTACGTAATTCGTAAACCAATCGGGGTGGTCGGATTAATCACCCCCTGGAATTTGCCGTTGTACCTACTATCATGGAAAGTCGCACCTGCCTTAGTTATGGGCAACACTATTGTAGCCAAACCAAGTGAAATGACCCCTTTGACGGCAAATTTACTAGCCCAAACCCTTGATGACATTGAC
>JAKMFF010000157.1 GCA_022425585.1 Candidatus Poseidoniaceae archaeon | reverse complement strand
CTTTTACCACTGTCACTACAGTTTGCTGAATATTTTCTCGACTGTCTTTATTCATTTCTCGAAGTTCACTTCTAATTTCTTGACCATTGTCTTTATTGCCGCCAAGCAGGTATCCAATCACGATACCTAAAACCGCACCAATCAACAACAGCCCGTACTCAGTAAGACTCGCCATAACATTTCCAAAACGGCAACAGTTCTTCAAATCTATCTAAGAACGAAAGGCAAAATCTACACTACTCGTTGGCATTATGATAATGAAATAAATCAAATAGTAAAGAGGCAAGGTATGGCTTGTTGACATGCGTTTGAAGTGGCCTGTATACGTATTTACTGCGGGGATATTCTTTCTCTTTGCCATGGGGGTCCAATTTATTTCCCTCGGTAAGACAGAGGTAGTCGGACTATTCATCATTCTGACAATACTCTATGCTTGGGTGGCGTGGATTATGGTAAAACAGAACGCGGTACTAGAGCTTCACACCTACCAAACCTGTTCTTCATGCGGCGAGTTAACGCCGGCACAAGGTGATTACTGCATGATTTGTGGCACTGCGTCGCCTTGATTGTATTTTCACTATCAGAAAATATTAGACCAACTCGTATGTTGCTTAACAATCTAGCAAAGGATTGTAGAGGATAAGTTACAGATTACTTGCCACGGTTTTGATTAGCCTTTAGAGAAGGACGTAGTTTCTCAGCGCCCTTACCCTTGTTGTGCAGACCACGACCACGCTTTCCAGCAGAGGTCTTACCACGGTAGACACGACCCTTGTGAGCCTTGTGACCGTTAGCGGAGCAGAATACACCAAGTTGCTTATCACTGATGATAGCAGGATGGTGAGTATCGATCATAATCACTTCGTAGTACTTGTGTTTGCCATCTTGGCCAACCCAGTATGAGTTGAGTACTTCCAGGTTAGGGAAGTGACGAGCTACACGCTCTTCAGCAATTCTTTGAATATTCTTGGCCATGGTAATCTTGGAGATACCAGCCTTTGATGGCTTTCTCTTCATGTGAATCTTACCCTTTCTAAGTCCACCTCGGCGAACACGAGTTCTGATCATGACTACGCCTTGCTTAGCTTTGTAGCCCATTCTGCGAGCAGCATCAATACGAGTTGGGCGGTCAATTTTACAATTGACAGGCTCTCTGCGCCACTGTGCCATGCGCTCTTGACGATACATGTGCGGCAAGGCATCCTTAGGGCGTCTCCAAGTTGCACGAACGTGTTGATATAGTCCTTGAGCCATGTTATCACCGCTTCTCAGCAACATGCCGACAAAACTCCCCTTTATCAGTCTACCTTCGCGATACTGCGCGAACATTTACCTTAACGAAGCAGATTACTTTGTTGTTTCAAGGCCTTCTGCAAGGATACCTCGCCAGCCACCCCATAGAGAAACAACATCGCTGTAACCCATATCTCGCAGCGATTTTGCGGCAATTGCACTACGAAAACCACCACCACAGTACAAAATTAATTTATCAGATTCTGTAATGTCATGTTTTTCAATATCTCGCTCAATCACACCTTTGCCAATGTGTAGGGCCCCAGCGTAGTGTCCAGCAGCAAACTCATGTTGCTCTCTAACATCGATTACCACTGCTCCTTCTTCTACAAGTGCGGTTAACTCTGCTGCACTACATTCACTAATTTCATTGCGTGCTGCCTCAACAATTGCCAAAAAACGTGGACTGTGCTGTTTCGCCATGGTTTTGCCATAGTGGACAGGCTCATGAGGGTAATCCATGACACAGGTTCATGGCCGGACAGATAACTGGAGCAGAAGCTGTGCTTCAGGCGCTCATTGATGGAGTGGCTATCGACCGTGTACTAGTTGACCGAGAAAAGGATACCCAGCAAATCCGTCATCTGTGCAAGGAAAGAGAAATCCCGTTGGACGAAGGCTCAACCAATGATCTGTGGCGTATGTCAGCAGCAGGCCATGTTGACGCACTGGCCCTAATTGGCCGCTTTCAAACCGCTTCAATGGATGAATTGATGTCAAGAGGTGGCACAATTTGGTTTTTCGACGGTGTGACTTATTCGACCAATCTTGGTTTTGCCATTAGAGCTGCAGAAGTTAGCGGTGCTAATGGTGTGGTGCTAAACGTGGCTAAAACGCATGAAGAACGTCGTACAATACGCCGTGCTAGCATGCGCGCAGATCGTTTCATACCAGTCATTTACAGTAGCACAGAAGAAATCCTGCAATGTGCAAAGCAGCACAAATTGACGATTATCTCTGCTGAAGATGTTGGCGATAGAGCGCCGTGGGATGTCGACATGTCAAACGATGTTTTGCTCGTTGTCGGTGCTGAACGTGAAGGAGTTAGCCAAGCAACCCTAGATGCCTCTGATTACATCGTTAGATTGCCTATGGACGGTTTTGTCCCATCTTACAATCTTCAAGTCGCAGTAAGCGTACTTACCGTCGAGGCGCTTAAGCAAAGGCTTGCTTGAATAAACAATTTCTAATCCCTAAGAGGTTGGCCAAACCTCTTTTATCTTGCTTGATAAGACGCTAGTCCATGCTCAGGGGGAAAGGTAAGCGGTTTCCTTTTCCCAAGGCCTTTGCAATAGTAATGATATTGCTATTTCTCGTACCGGGTTGTTTGGATTTTGGCAACGACGACGAAGTAGCCTCTTCGGCTAGTGACGGGCCAATAACTATCGAAGTATGGCACACCTTTGCTGCTGAAAGTAAGGAGGAAGTGGCGTTCACTAATGCGGTTCGAGATTTTGAAACTGCACACCCAAATATTACGGTTGAGATCACCATAGTGCCGTTTGGTAATGCTGATCAGTTATTCATGACTGCCGCCCAAGGCGGCGAAGCACCCGATTTGATGCGACTTTCTAGTGACCAACTTGGGGCAATTGGTGAAGTGCGGGTTGACGGATATCCGTTACTTGAGGACCTACGTCCACACCTAACACCGCAAGATAGAGCTCAATTTGAAGCAAGAGCACTTGATTCAATGCGTTATGGCGAGGAATTGTACGGCATCCCAGCCAGCCAAGATTGCCTTTCATTGATTTACAATAAGGCATTATTTGATGCCGAGGGACTAGATTATCCCAATGAAAATTGGACCGAGCAAGACCTTCTAGCAGCCGCTCAACAACTAACTCAACAAGATGTTCAGGGTCTTGCT
>JAKMFF010000144.1 GCA_022425585.1 Candidatus Poseidoniaceae archaeon | reverse complement strand
CCAATTAGAGGATATGGGGCTTAGAGACGCCGTTTATCTGGAGGCTAGTGGCAACATCACCCATGAAAAGTTGGACCAATGGTTTGAATGTGGCATCGATGTTCTATCGACTAGTGCTATTAATCGTGGAGTAAAACCATTGGACATGTCGATGATTTTTGGTGATTAAATGTCCGGTTTTTCTGCTGATCCTAGCCACCCTAGATATCAATCATTATTGAGTAGACATTTACTTGAAAATGCAGCCAAGCAGGGAATGCTTGCAGATAGTGCGCTAATTGCTCACGGGCGTGGAGAGGCTTATGACTACTTGATTGGGGAAAAGACATCGCCAAATGCTTCACAAGCAACAAAAAATGCCTTAGCGCACTTAATGGCCGGAAAAAGACCAGTAATTTCGCTAAATGGTAATACTACAGCGTTAGCAGGATATGAACTAATGAAAATTGCCGAATACTTACAATGTCCTATTGAAGTAAATATTTTCTATCGCACAGAGCAGCGAATTAGTGCCTTGTTTGGATACTTGGATAGGATAAAACAAGAACATGATATTTCGGTTGACATACTTGGGGAAAACCCTGATACTGAGATTCCAGGACTTAAGGGCCCTAGAGCAAAGTGTTGTACTCAAGGGATTTATTCTAGTGACGTAATCCTAGTGCCACTTGAGGACGGGGATCGGTGTGAGGCATTGGTTGAGATGGGCAAAACCGTTATTGTGGTAGATCTCAATCCGTTATCTAGGTCAGCAAAGATGGCATCAATTACCATTGTTGATGAGATTTCTAGAGTTGCGAAGAACATGCTGAAGTTGATCGAAAATAATGATTTACCAGAAATAGAGATTGAGTTCAACAATGAAAAAAATCTTCAAACAAGTGTTAACATCATTGCCGGAAATTATCGTGCTGTTTAGCATTAACAGATATAATGGGCAATTTATTGATTTTGTCGGCATAATAGTTTTATCTTAAATGAATAATTTCTTAGTGAAAAAATGGTTAGCGAGACTGGGGTCAACCCGAATAAAGGCACTTTTGGCACCAGTATCTCCTTTGATATTGATGATGCACCAAAACCGATGAGACGTAAAGGCAGAGAAAAAGTCGATAAATTAGAGAGCAATGAAATAAACTCTGATGAAATTAGTAACTGTCCAGGATGCGGCGCAGATATTAGGCATGAAGAATGGCTAGATTGCTTGGTCGGATTTGTTTCGGGAGCCCATGAATTTGAGGTCGGCAATCCGGTAAGAGCACGAATTGTGCAAAATCTCAGGAATCTCGCAGCAAGAATGAATGTACCAAGCCCAACAGATAGTTGGGAATTAGCCGTGATTGATAAGTTAATTATCGAGATAAAAAGACTCGTTGCTGCAGAAGTTGATAGAACAAATCGCAAACAAACGGTATCAAGTGAATTGGGTGACCAAGAGCGACAAGCAATCATTATTGAAACCGAAAATCGGGTGATAAATACCATGGCATTAGAAATCCAAGAAGCATTAATTGAGCAATTAACTCCTCAGTTAGAAGTACAAATACGGCAACAAGTTGAACAAGAGTTGTGGGTTCAATTTGAGGAAGAATGGCGAAATAGATCAACTAATTCTTAACTATGATTTTATCAAAATTATCAAGGTTTACCTTTTTGATTAATGATATTCTTCATAGGCTGTCAAATCTAACATGGTGGTATGCGAGACGACCCGCTGCATCTTGATTCAATGCCAGCGGAGGTGCAAAGGCTCTGCGAGGTCATGATGGGGATTGACCCTAACTGGCAACTCGAAACTTGGCTCAAGCAACAAGCAAGCGCAAGTTTAGAGATCGTTTCAAGCGAACTAGAGGTTGAATTAAAAACGGCTGAGCAAAGGTTGAAGCGCATAACTGACATTAAAGAACGGTTGAAAAATGATAACTTAAGACTCGCTGACAAAAATCAGACAAACCTGTTTGATTGCTTTAGTATTGATATCGATAAATCAATTGTCGGACTAGGCTCAAGAGCAATTGACAATGATGAACAATATAGTGAAACACATCCTGTTAACGCATTTTTAAATCTATTACCAGATGACCAAGGTGACGACCCATTATTAGCTGTGGCTTGTCAAAACTTGTTGATGATTATCGAGGGAGAATTGGCTAAAGGAAAAGAGGCTGCTTCACTTGAATTAATCGTTACTGAACTTGATAAGACTGGTATTTCTTATGAGGAAATTGATGAAGCAATAGAACATTCTTTAATGACTGGTTCAATTATTGAGATTGACAATGATTGTTTTATCACAATAAGGTGAGAGGCCTTGTTATGGCCTTAGCAAAAAAAGAAGCTGCTCAATTACTAATTGATGCAATGACTTCAGAGAAAAAGCTGAAAGTCAAAGTGATTGCTGTTATTGTTCAATCGGTTATTATTGCGCTCATAGTTACTTATCTCACGTCGTGGTACTTTGGCTTAGCATGTATATTACTATTCAGCCTACTCGGCCAATTTGCTCATGAAAGAATGACTAATTCTATCGTTGTTCGAAAGATTACTGCGATAAAATCCCTAAGGTGGAATGAAACCGAACTTGAAAACCCTGAGTTGTTGAATAAATTAAATAAAATTCTAGAATAAGGAAGATAAGATGCAATATAATCAAGAAATAAGTAATTTAAAACTTAGGATGAATAGGTTTAGAGCTATTGTTCCTGTGTTAATCTGTGCCATTATTTCTAGTATAGTTTTCATTATTTTTGGCAATAATATCCCAGATTACATTATCTTTCTATCAATCCTTAGTACTGCATTATTAATAATTAAAACCAATACTTCATTGTCTAGAATATTTAGTAGGGAAATTGAATTATTGACCAGTGAATTACTTTCAACAACTTATAGTGAGTCTGGTGAAGAAATAAATAACCCCGCAAAAACTAGTAATAAGCCGTCAAATTATTCAAATAAGCAACACTTGAGGAATAGAGGTAGTGATGAAAAAGGCCCAGCATTTGGTGATAAAACCAGTAAATTTTCCACTGCTAAAGCTAGAATTGACGCCTTTGACAATAAAGAATATGATGATATTGAATCTATCATTACCGAAACTGAAGTATTGGTAGATCTGGCAGACAAACAATATGCCAAAGATGCTGCTAAACAGTGGACAGATTCGGAGAAAAACGATTCGGATCTTATTGAAGCTGGCGTCGAAAACCTCGGTGATTTAATAAAAACTGGCTGGTTTGACAAAAATAGCAAGGATGGTGCAGTCAATGATTTGTATAACGAAGACTAAGGAAGTCAAATATATGACTCCTAGTTAGTTGGCAATATGAAGGTCAAGGCAATATTGGTGGCAGGTGGCCACGGAAGTCGCCTGTATCCATTTACTAAGATCTCGCAAAAAACTCTTCTTCCGTTGTATGAACGTCCAGTGATTGATTATGCTCTAGGCACAATTAGGCGTGCTGGAATCAAAAATATCACCATAATATCGAACCAGTTTATTGGGCAAATTGCTAAGCACGTTGGTTCCGGATTAGCCGGTGAGCAAATTCATTATGTCCTAGAAGAAACTCCTAAAGGCGTTGCAAATGCACTTAATTTAGCAAGACCACACAACGAAGACTGTCGTTTGTTGATTTATTTTTCAGACAACATTACTACCATTGAACTATCAGATTATGTTGATTCCTTTAGACAGGCAGAGACGAACCCAGGGTGTATTTTATTATCAAGAGAAGAAGAGAATCCTAATGCCTTTGGAGTGGCTAAGTTTGATAAAAATGGCAATATTGTTGACATTGTTGAAAAACCAGAATCGCCACCATCAAATATTGCAATTGGCGGAATATACCTCTATGATGAACAATTTTGGAGTTTAATGGATCAATGTGAAACAGAGTATGGTGAAAAATTATCGATTACAGATGTTAACCGTAAGTATGTAGAAAATAATTCAGCACGGTTGCTCAACATTGGCAAAGAGACATGGGTTGATTGCGGAACCCCTGACTCATTATTAGATGCCTCTATAATGGCTAGAGATGGAAAGCTAAACCCAAATCCTTTCAGAAATTAAGCCAAATAATATTACAAAATGTAGGTGAGTGAAACTCGTGAAAATTGGAATTATTGGTGCTGGAATGGTCGGTGGAGCAATCGAACATTGCTTCAAAGATGCCCATGAACTATTTGTTCATGACCCGGCTAGAGGAACAACACTACAGCATGTTACCGATAATGTTGATTTTGCTTATATCGCGGTGCCAACACCGCCTCACCCAGTACATGGAGGGTGCGATACTCGGATTGTGGAAGAAATACTTGACGCTTTACCCGATGGTTTTACTGCGGTTATCAAAAGTACCGTAATTCCGGGCACTACCCAACAATTCCATGAGAAATATACTAACTTGAAGATTGCTTATTCCCCGGAATTCTTAGTCGAAAGACGTAGATTGGAAGACTTTGCCAATCAAGATATATTGGTCTGTGGCACCCACCATGAAGAAGTCGCTCAAACTGTGTTCAAGCAACACAAGGATGCAGGGGTATTACGTTCTGAAAATTTGTTCCAGGTAACACCAACACAAGCTGAATTAGTCAAATATACCAAAAACACATTCTATGCAACTAAGGTCATATTTGCTAATCAAATGTATGATATTTGTCAGGCACTTGGCGAAGATTGGTATAAAATAAAAGACATCATTACCACCAAACAAGACCAACCGATTGGCGATTCACATCTAGATCCAATTTTCGGACTAAATCGTGGTTTTGGCGGCAAGTGTCTGCCAAAAGATTCGCAAGCTCTAGCAGTATTAGCAGAATCATTGTCTTGCAATTATGAGTTGCTTACGGCCATTCAAAATGACAATGAAAAACTCCGTTCAATATTAACCGGTAAACCAAGTGATGTTATTACTAATGATGATTAATCAGTAGCGGGTGAAGTGATGGAGAAACCGCTAATTGTATCCATTGCTCCAAGAGGGACAATTCGACGATTTGCTGCCGCTGGCGGAATTAATACCCTACTGTTTTGGATTTTCTGGGAGGTGCTTCGAATAAGCCCGGCATTAGATATCTTTTCAGAAACCGGAGTTTGGACTGTTGCTTGGATAATGTCATGTACTATCGCACATTTTACTCACCGATACTTCACTTTCGATAAGCGAAAGAATGTCAAAAATACGATGCTTGGGGCGTATACCGTATATGCAATCGGTGGAGTTCTCTCAACTATCTCTTACAATGCGATATATTCTATGTTTGATTGGGAAATTAGAACAATATTCGTATTGAATATGGCGATTTGGGGCTTATTTACCTGGGCATGTATGCGATGGTTTGTCTTTGGCTACACCGACGATTAACCGCAATTATCAATCCGTCAGTAAAATGATACTTTTGGGTTTAAATTGTCCGAGAAGTTCATGGCTGATGAACGATACGACAGTCTATGCTGCCAGACACGATACACAAGTTGTCAAGAGAAGAGCGATTTTCCTATGCAAGATTACTAGCGTTTATGACAAGAGTTGATAATGAGTTAACTGTTGATGAAATGGCAATGTTTGAGCAGAGACTCGGCACCGCGCTATTGTCTCCAAAACAAAGAGAGTTAGTTCGTCACGCATTGAAATCACCTCCTGCATTAGAAGAATGTCTAGCAGGTCTAAGTGATGAAGCTGGTCGTTTGGCACTTAGAGATTCAATCTTAATGGCTGCTGCTGATGGTAACGTTGATGATGATGAAAAAGCAGTTTTACTTGAGATAATTGCCCATTTAGGATTGCCGGAAGAAGCACTAGAAAAATTGTTGAAATGGACTGTTGAAGGCTATAATTGGATGCAAGATGGATACGATATTTTGAATGAGCTCTCGGAGTGAAGTCCAGTGTTTTCTGATTTGGTTAATGAGTTGACCATCGAAGAGCGTTTATCTCATGCCCAATTAATGGTTGCAGTAGCTTCTGTAGACGGTGAATTGGTATTAGAAGAATTAGTTATGATTGAGGCGATAATGGGCAAATCAATGCTCCATCCAGAAATGCGTGTAGATGTTAGAAATACCTTATCTCACCCCATTGAATTAGAAAAGTCGATGGAAATGTTATCAAAG